>NZ_AKJB01000059.1:0-112034 GCF_000282555.1 Pseudomonas sp. GM102
GAGTGCGTAGCACTCACAAAATCTCCGTTTGTACGCAGAGTTTTGGGGCCGCTGCGCAGCCCAGCGCGAGCAAGCTCGCTCGCCACATAAAAAGTGTCGACCCGCAGGCTTCATCGCTTAACCCAGCTTCGCCAACAACGCCTTGGCGGTCGCTTCAGAAGACGCCGGGTTCTGACCGGTCAGCAACAGACCATCCGCGATCACGTAACTCGCCCAGTCATCGGCCTTGGAGTAAAGGCCACCGTTGGCCTTGAGCATATCCTCCACCAAAAACGGCACGACATCCGTCAGCTGCACAGCGGCCTCTTCGGAGTTGGTGAATCCCGTCACGCGCTTGCCTTTAACCAACGGCTGGCCATCCTCATCCTTGACGTGGCGCAACACCCCCGGCGCATGACAGACCGCCGCCACGGGTTTGCCCGCGTTGTAGAACGCCTCGATCAGCGCAATTGAAAAGGGATCTTCAGCCAGATCCCACAATGGGCCATGCCCGCCTGGATAGAAAACAGCGTCGTAGTCTTCGGCCCTCACGGTATTCAGCAATCCGGTAGACGCTAATGCGCACTGGGCAGCGGAATCCTTGCGGAAGCGATCGGTGGCCGCAGTCTGCGCGTCTGGCTCATCACTTTTAGGGTCCAGCGGTGGCTGGCCGCCCTTGGGTGAAACCAGGGTCAGCTGCGCGCCAGCATCCTTGAAGGTGTAATACGGCGCGGCGAATTCTTCGAGCCAGAAGCCGGTTTTCTTACCGGTGTTACCCAATTGATCGTGGGACGTTAAAACCATCAGGATTTTCATGTCGTTCTCCAGTCGATGTCAGGGTTACTCAATGATCTCGGCGCTGGGTTTGACCATCGGACAGCGCTGTTCGTTGCGCCCATTGTCGGGGATAACGGCTCATGGCCTTGATGCGCAAGAAGTTGCGCAACTGTGTCGGTGAAAAGTCCTCTAGAGAGGCTGGACGTCAGGTTTATCAAGCCCTCCAGCCAAGTGCGCAAGAAGTTGCGCAGTGGTGCGCAACTTCTTGCGCACTTTTTCAGCTGATCTTTGCCAAAAACCTTCTCGACGCTCAAAAAATCTCGTCAACCACCTGATTTATATAGCTTTAATCATTTCTGGCACGCTCCTTGATAACAGTCAGGCACCCACCGGGCGATACCGCCTCCCGGGCACCCTAACTTTTAGCAAGGAGCACATCCATGGCTACACCAGCGTACATGTCCGTTACCGGCGAGAAACAAGGCCTGATCACTGCCGGCGCGTTCACCGCCGACTCCGTTGGCAACACCTACCAGGAAGGTCACGAAGACCAGGTCATGGTCCAGGCTTTCAGCCACGACGTGATCATCCCGCGTGACCCACAGTCCGGCCAACCGACCGGTCAGCGTGTACACAAGCCAGTCGTGATCACCAAGGTCTACGACAAGTCCTCGCCACTGCTGCAAGCGGCGCTGACCTCCGGCGAGCGCATGAGCGAAATCGTTATCCAGTGGTACCGCACCTCGGCTCAAGGTACCCAAGAGCACTACTACACCACCAAACTGGAAGACGCGATCATCGTCGCCATCAACAACAAAATGCACAACTGCCAGGATCCGTCGAACTCGCACTTCACGCACCTGGAAGAAGTGCAATTCACCTACCGCAAAATCACCTGGACCCACGAAGTATCCGGTACTTCGGGTTCCGATGACTGGCGCGTTCCGGTCGCTTAATCGCGGCTGACGGTTCCAAACATCGGCCAGCTCTGCTGGTCGATGTCATTTGCGCCTTCCAGGAATTTTCGCGTCCGCAGCGCCCGTTTGGGTGCCGGCGTGCGCCGCAGCACTGCACGAGGAACAAGGGATGTTCGCGCCGGCCAATCAGACTCACTTTGCCCTGACTATCGAAGGTCTGGAAAACGATCTCCAGGTCCTTTCCCTGCAAGGTCGGGAAGCCATCAGCCAGCCTTTTGTGTTTGAGGTGGAGCTGGTCAGTGAACAGCCGTCCCTGGACCTCGAAACGCTATTGCACAAACCGGCCTTTTTGCAGCTCTCGCCTGATGGCAGCGGCATTCATGGCCAGATCTATCGCGCCGCCCAAGGCGATTCGGGTAAACGCCTGACCCGCTACGCCGTGACGCTGCGTCCGCAGCTGTCCTACCTGGCGCACCGCTTCAACCAACGCATCTTCCAGAACCTCAGCGTGCCGAAAATCATTGGTATGGTCCTCGAAGAGCACGGCATCCAAAGCAACGCCTACCAATTCAAAGTCGGGGCGATTTATCCCGAGCGCATTTACTGCGTTCAGTACGATGAATCGGACCTGCAGTTCATCCAGCGCCTGTGCGAGGAAGAAGGTATCCACTACCACTTCCAGCACAGCGCCACGGCCCACAAGCTGGTGTTCGGCGATGACCAGACGGTGTTCCCGAAACTCACGCCCGTGGCCTACCAGCAAGACTCCGGCATGGTCGCCAACGACCCGGTGATCAAGCGCTTCGACCTGCGCCTGGAAACCCGCACCAGCCGCACCACCCGCCGCGACTACGACTTCGAAAAGCCGCGCCTGACTCTGGAAAGCGAACACCGTGGCGACGCCCTGCCCGACCTCGAAGACTACGACTACCCCGGCCGCTTCATCGACCGCGAACGCGGCAAGCATCTGGCCAAACGGGCCCTCGAGCGTCACCGTAGCGATTTCCAGCTCGTCGAAGGCAAAAGCGATCAGCCGTTGCTGGTCAGCGGCCACTTCCTGGCCCTGACCCAACACCCTAAGCCTAAGTGGAACGACCTGTGGCTGCTGACCGAAATCCTCCACGAAGGCAAACAGCCGCAAGTGCTGGAAGAGTCGGTCACCAGCAGCACGACTAACCTCAAGGACGATTTCCACCAGGGCTACCGCAACCGCTTCCAGGCCACCCCCTGGGACGTGCCGAACCGCCCGCCGCTGAACCACCCCAAACCACGGATCCTCGGCAGCCAGAGCGCCGTGGTCACCGGGCCCAAAGGTGAAGAGATCCACTGCGACCAGTACGGCCGCGTCAAAGTGCAATTCCACTGGGACCGCGAAGGTCAGGCCGACGACAAGACCAGCTGCTGGCTGCGCGTCTCTTCCGCCTGGGCCGGCGCCCACTACGGCGGCATCGCCATTCCGCGCATCGGCATGGAAGTGCTGGTCAGCTTCCTCGAAGGCGACCCCGACCAACCGCTGATCAGCGGCTGCCTGTACCACAAGGAAAACGTCGTCCCCTACGACCTGCCGGCGAACAAAACCCGCAGCACCTTCAAGACCCTCAGCTCACCGGGCGGCAAGGGCTACAACGAATTTCGCATCGAAGACAAAAAAGGCGCGGAACAGATCTACCTGCACGCCCAGCGCGACTGGGATGAAAACATCGAGCACGACCAGAAAATCCGCGTTGGCAACGAACGCCACGACACCGTCGAGAAAAACAGCTACAGCGAATTCAAGGCCGAAGAACACCACACCGTCTACGAAGACCGCAAAGTCGAAGCCCGCGCCAACGACCACCTGACCGTGGGCGTCAACCAGCACATCAAGGTCGGCACCGGCCAGTTCATCGAAGCCGGCCAGGAAATCCACCTGAGCAGCGGCATGAAAGTCGTGCTCGAAGCCGGCAGCGAACTCACCCTCAAGGGCGGCGGCAGCTTCATCAAGATCGACGCCAGCGGCGTGACGCTGAGCGGGCCGGTGATCAACATGAACTCCGGGGGTGGGCCGGGAAGTGGGACGGGGGCTGCGCCGTTGTTGCCGGGGGTGTTGAAGCAGGCGGATGCGGATAAGGCTGGTGCGGTGCTGACGCCGGCGCAGATTAATACGCTGAAGCGCAATGCGCCGTTCTGTGAAGAGTGCGAGAAGTGTAAGGCAGGTGCTTGTGCGATCTGATCCGATGACTCCACAGGCTTGGCTGGCTGAACGGCCGTTGCAGACGGGCGAGCGTTTGTACTTGATCGTCAGCGCGGCCAGTGATGCCGAAGCGCTCAAGACGCTTTACCAAAATGAACCGACAACCCAGGCGATCCCGATCTGGGGCGGTACACCCTACGCGGCTTGGCAGCCAGTGATGCCCTACCTCACCGAGTTGAAACCCAATTCAAGCTTCCTGCCATGGATTGCCGAAACCGACGCCCTCGATTGGGGGTGGCTGGCCGTTTCCCGCAGCGAACCGAACGTGGTGTTCGAACACCTGCGTAGCCTCACTCAGGTTCGGATGCCGGATGGGACCGAAGTATTTTTCCGGTTTTGGGATGGGCGGCATATCTACCCGATTCTGGAAGGCCTCGGCGATGCCGCCGGTGAGGTGCTGCCGGTGTTTGATCGGTATCTGATTAATGGCAAAAGCCTGGAGGTTGGGCCGAGGGGGGTACCACCGGCGAAGGATTGGCCGTGGTGGGAAGTGCCGAAGGCGTTGCTGGATGGCCTGACCAAGCAAAACCCATCGACTGTAGTCGGCAACATGATGCAGTGGTTGAAGGAGGATCACGCCGACCTGTACTTCTCGTTCCCCGAATCCAACCTGCGAACAAAAGTGGCGCGCTTCGTAAAACGCACGCCGCTCACGGAAGAAAATTTCACCGGGCTGTTGAAGGCCCATCTGGAAAATGAGGTGGCTGTATGAGCATTTTGATGGGTGAGATCGTTGGGAACCTGACAGCGAAACAACCAGATGCTCAGGTCATCGTCAGTGACTTCAAGAAGTGCCTGAAGGATTACCGTGAGCATGCCGAGGCCTGGTACGGCGGAGTCCTGGACGCGGAACAGCAATTCAAGGTCGGTGATGAGGTCCACACTCAGGACAAGGACAGCAAAAAGGAAAACACCCTTTATGCCAACTGCCCGGCAAACGGCAAACTCACGCTTGTGCATAGCTTCGAGTCTGCGCGATTTGTCCCCATCGGCAATACGCCGGTCCGTCTGGTGCCTGTGGTGGATGGCCGGTTCATTGGCAAGAACGAAGCCGGACCGGAAATCAACAAGACAATCGACTCGACCGGGATTCTGGAAGTCACCGGCCTCACGCCTAATCAGCAATACAAAATCACGTTCTTCCCGAACCCTACTCGCGCGCAGATCGACAGCCTGTTCAACTCCTATCAGGGCGTGATCGGCGATTTGAGCGGCTGGTTGCAGACTGAATGGAGCACCAGTTTCCTACCACTGTGGCAAGCGCATACCGATGCATCGCTAGGCGGCCGTGCCCTGCAAGAGCTGGAAGCCGCGTGGGAAGGTTTCCTCAAAGCGATCATGGGTTTGTGGGGCGATATCAAGAGCCTCTATGATCTGGTCGCAAACCCTCGCAAGAACTACGAGAAGCTGAAAAACTTCTTCACCGAAGAACAGATCAAGAAGATTTATGACGCCTCAACAGAGGCCATCCACACAGCCTTGCTGATCGCCAGCGATGAGCCGCTGATGTGGGTCTATGTCGCTGCCATCGTGGCGTGGGTGAAGATGCTGCCGCCACAGACCTGCACGGAAGTGCTGGCGCAAATGAGCACAGAATTCTTGCTGAACATTCTGGTCGGTGTGGTTCTGACTGGTGGTCTGGGCCTGGCCGTACGTGTGGGTACGAAGGCAATCAAGGGTGTGCAAAGCAGCGGTAAAGTCATAAAACTGATTGAAGACTTTACTGGCATGCTGATGAAGGTCAGCAAATCCAAGGCGGCGCCGCATACCGAGGCGTCGAAGCCATTACTGCTTAATGGAGATGCGGCGTTTAACCCGGCGCGCAAAGCTGACATTCAGATTGCAGCTCCCAAACCCGCTGAAACTGCAACGCACCCGAAACAAAAACAACCTGCCAGCGGCGGAGAAGTAAAATCCGATGCGCAGGTTCAGGCCCGTAAAAAAGATGAGCCTGCCTCGCGTGCCGAGCAAGTAGAACCGGTCGACAACGCTCCCGATCAGTCGAAAAATCCAGCAGATCAACCATCCAAGTGTGCCAACGATACCTGCACCAAAGATGACCCCATTTCGATGGTAACCGGCGAGGAATTGTTGACCCTGACTGACGGTGAACTTTCGGGTTCACTGGCTCTGGAGTGGACGCGCCTATACCGCAGTAGTGCAGTTGAAATAGATAGCCGTCTCGGCCATGGCTGGAGTCACTCGCTCTCTCATCGTTTGCAACTCGACGGTGAAGGCGTTCTTTGGATCGACAATGAAAATCGCCAAACCCGCTTCCCAATGCCGACTGAGCAGCGGCCATCTATTACAAATAGCTTGGCACAAGCGGCAATCTTCTTGGGTGATGCGCCTGGCGAACTCATTCTAACGCAGGCCGGGTCAAAAGCACGGTACTACCATTTCCGGGCCGGGCGACTGATGACCATTAGTGACGCCTATGAAAATCGCCTGCACCTCAGCTATGACTTTGTTGACCGAATTCAACGCATTGACAATGGTGCTGGGCGATCCCTTCTGCTTCGTTATGACGATCGCCACATCGTGGCAGTCGATCAACAGCAACTGCGTCCTGAGTACAACGAACGCGGTGAACGTCAGGATCCCTGGCTGACCATCCAGACACTGGTTACCTATCGCTACAACACCCGCAATCAACTCGTATGCGCGATCAATGCGGTAGGCGAAGCCGAGCATTACAGATACAACGACCAACACGTCATCGTAGAACGGCAACTGGCCGGCGGCGCCAGCTTCTTCTGGGAATGGGAACGAGAAGGCAAACTCTCCCGTTGCGTTCGTCACTGGGCCAACTACTCGCAACTGGAAGCGCGATACGAATGGGATGACAAGGGCTCGGTCACCGCTTACAACTCGGACGGCAGCACGCAGGTCTACGTGCATGATGAAAATGCACGCTTGATCAGCGAGACCGCACCCGATGGCGGTGAAACGCAAAACGCCTATGACGATCAAGGTCGACTGGTCGCGGTTAAAGATGCGATGGGAGCGATCACTGAATATCAATACAGCGACGCTGGACGCTTGATTGCCGTGATCCCAGCGGAAGGTGTGCCGACCCGTTACAACTATTTCAACGGCCAACTCATCGATGTACAGCGTGGTAAAGCCCGCTGGAAATACGAGCGTAACCGTCAGGGTGACATCACCCAACAAACCGACCCCGACGGCAACGAAACCCACTACAGCTATGATCGTCAGGGGCGCCTGCTCGAAATTCGCCACCCCGACGGCAGTCGCCATCAATTGGGCTGGAACAACCTGGGTCAGTTGCTGGAAGAACGTCTCCCTAATGGCGGTCAACGCAAATACCGTTACGATGCATTAGGCCGGCAGATCACTCGCCAAGACGAATTCGGCGCGATCACCCAGTACCAATGGGACGCCGTTGATCGTCTGACTCAAATCACCCTGCCCGGCGGCGCCACCCGCGCTTTCACCTATAACCCGTATGGCCGGGTCACCGCCGAACGCGACGAACTCGGACGCATCACCCGCTACGAATACGCCGACAACTTGCACCTCGTCAGCCGCCGCATCAATCCGGACGGCAGCCAACTGCGCTATCGCTACGACAACTCGCAACTCAACCTCACCGAAATCGAGAACGAACGCGGCGAACGCTACCTGCTCGACTACTACCCGAACGGCCTGATCCAACAGGAAACCGGCTTCGACGGTCGCCGCACCGCCTACGAGTACGACCTCAACGGCCAGTTGCTGAAGAAAACTGAATTCGGCGACGACGGCAGCGAACTGGTCAGCGAATACCAGCGCGATGCCTCCGGTCGTCTGCTGGTCAAGACCCTGCCCGACGGCGAAGATATTCACTATAGCTACGATGCACTGGGTCGTCTGGTAAACGTCGACGACGGCAATTGGCCGCTCGCCTACGAATACGACGTGCAGGATCGCCTGATCACCGAGCATCAGGGCTGGGGCACCACGCGTTACAAATACGACAGCGTCGGCCAGTTCAAACACTGCCGCCTGCCCGACGGCAGCACACTCGAGTACCGCCATCTGTCCGGCGGTCGCCTGAGTAGCATCGACCTCAACGGTTCACGCCTGACAAGCCACCAATTCAACGCTGGTCGCGAACAACAACGCCAGCAAGGTCTGCTACTCAGCCAATACCAATACGATGAACAGGGCCGACTACAAGCTCACAGCGTTAACCAGCGGGATAAAAATCTGTTCCAGCGTCGCTACAACTACGACGCCAATGGCAACCTCGCAGGCGTCGACGACAGCCGCAAAGGCAACCGCAGCTACCACTACGACCCACTCGACCGCCTCATCAGCGTTCGCGGCGCGACACCGGAAAGCTTCGCCCACGACCCGGCGGGCAACCTGCTCGGCCAGAATAACGAAGGCACGGCCAACCTCGCCAACGTCAAGGGTAATCGTCTGCTCATGCAGGGCGACCGCCATTACGACTACGATGCCTATGGCAACCTGATCCGTGAGCGCCGTGGTGCCGGGCAGAAACTCGTCACCGAATACCGTTACGACTGCCAGCATCGCCTGATCGGTGTGAGCATGCCCGGTGGCAGCACCGCATCGTACAAATACGACGCCTTTGGCCGCCGCATCGAAAAAACCGTGGACGGCCACACCACAGAGTTCCTCTGGCAAGGCGACCGCCTGATCGCCGAAAGCGCAGAAAACCGCTACCGCAGCTACATCTACGAACCAGGTAACTTCCGTCCCTTGGCCATGCTCGACGGCGAAGGTCCGCGCAGGGCCACTCCGTTCTATTACCAGCTCGACCACCTCGGTACACCGCAGGAACTGACTGACTATAGCGGCGAGATTATGTGGTCGGCCAAGTACCGGGCCTATGGCAACCTTGCAGCCTTGGACGTCAGTGAAATAGACAACCCATTGCGCTTCCAGGGTCAGTATTTCGATGCGGAAACGGGCTTACATTACAACCGTCACCGCTACTACAATCCGGGCACTGGACGGTTTTTGACGCCGGATCCGATCCAGCTTGCCGGTGGGTTGAATAGCTACCAGTACGTACCTAACCCGACGGGGTGGATTGATCCGCTGGGTTTGACTGGATGCCCGGGGCAAAAGAAATTTAAAAGGGGTGATAAATTCTATGGATCCCGTAGAGCCGCATTCCAAGATGCAAAACGTGATGCGAGAATTCCTACGACAGCAGAACCAACTGATGTGAAGCGGATTCCTCTTACCAAGGAAGCTGAGAATGGTGGTACCGAGTTCGTACGTGATGCTGAAGGAAATACTGTTATGACCAGAGAGTACCATTATAAAAACATTGACAATGAACGTGTCGTCATTCAAGAACATTCGTATGGACATGAAGACTTCCCTTCTACACATGCATCGCACAAACCACACTTCAATGTTAGAGAGTACAATCCCGAAACAGGAGATGCTCATCGAACTAAAACATTCCACCTCAAAAGTGTGGCCAATCATTACGTGTTTGAGTAAACTAAAATGTGGACATCATCAATATCAAATAAAAAACAGTGGACTTCTATTTTTGGAGAAGAGTACTCCCCTACCTGCATGCGCACTTCTTACGTCATGCTGGACGGAAACTCTATATGCTTAAAACTATGCAGCCAAGTAGAACAAGCAGTCGCCCCTAAGAAATGGCTGGAAAAAGATTATAACGAGTACGAATTCCAGCTTTACATAATAAATGTAGAAAATTTCAATGTAGAAAATTTCAATTTCAGCGGCCCCACTACTATAACCGTTACTCAAGATAGCTCAAACTACAAAATCACACTTGGATTTGGAAGTTCATGTACAGCCACATGCAATGCAAAAAACATTACCATAGCAAATATTAAGGCATACCATAACTATGGTGCAGTGTAGCAAAAGAACATCCAAATCAACTCGCACCAAGAGAACCGCCTAAAAAATCAACAAAACTCACCTCAACGCTTCAAAGCGAAAATATAAAGAAAGGGGACAGATTTATTTTCATGGCGTGGAAAATAAATCTTTCCCCTTTTGGCTATAAGCGGCTTGAATCCAGCAGGTACTACATATGGAGTTAAAAAGCTTGTTTCCGACCCTCTACACTGGTCAACCGATGGACATTAAACATACACTTTCCATCATTCTGACTATTTTTTCAGGGTCAGTATTCGCCCAAGACACTGGATTTGGATTCGTTAAAAACAATCCAGACGGGCAAACTTATTTATATACAGCCCAGAACATTTCAAGCAACGAAGTCATTTCAGTCCAATTCCCTCAGGATGGAACCGTTGCTTGCTGCAAGTTAACAAAGACAACTGGGGAAAAACAGCAGCAGGGCGATGCAATGGACCTGCTCAACGAATCCGACATGCACATCTATGGGCTTGACATTCAATACACAGCGCCTTTCATCGGCATAGCTGTAGTTGGTAAAAATGCAACCGAAAGCGGCGTCTCAGCCGTTGAGATCAAGGACCAAGCTACAACTATCAGCACCTGCTTGAGTCAAGAAGGCGTTCATCTCTTCTCGAGAAAAAATGGGAGTTTGAACGGTCACTTGTATTTGAGCCTAGGTTACGATGCAGAGCCAACGTCAAATTCTTGCGAAACGGAAAATACTGAGTCCGTTCCGACCGACGTCTCCGGCCACATCAAAAACAGAGACAACTGTGATTCTTTGCGCGGAGATATTCCTGAACGGGGCCCCGCCGCCCCGAAAAATCTCGATCGTGTCATCAGCGATAAATAAATATTGCAAGGGCACCGACCAGCAGCTGAAGCAGTTGAAAGAAAAATACTCCGGAAACGCGTTGAGAAGTTACTCTCGACTTACGAAGAAAACATTGAAGCGGATATGAGTTTTTAGATTCACTCATCAAGGACGGCTGTTGTGACATCTGAAGACATCAATCCACAGGTCTGGCTATCCAAAACCCCGCTACTGCCGGGTGAATGCCTCTGCACGCCGAGGCAAAGCCACCTGGAAGTATCAACGAAACAATCAGGGCGACATCACTCAGCAGATCGACCCGGACGGTAATGCCACCCTCTACAGCTACGACCGCCAAGGCCGGCTGCTGGAAATCCGCCATCCCGATGGCAGTCGCCATCAACTGGGTTGGAACAATCTAGGCGAATTGATCGAAGAGCAACTGCCAGATGGCAGTCAGCGCAAGTATCGCTATGACGCATTGGGCAGGCAGATCACTCGCCAGGACGAAAGCGGCACTATCACCCAATACCAATGGGACGCCGCCAACCGCCTTGCTCAAATTACCCTGCCCGGTGGTGCGACTCGCGCGTTCACCTATAACCCATACGGACGTGTCACGGCCGAGCGTGATGAACTAGGCCGCGTCACCCGCTATGAATACGCCGATGGCCTGCACCTGGTCAGCCGTCGTATCAATCCAGACGGCAGTCAGCTTCGCTACCGCTACGACAACTCTCGCTTGCTGCTCACTGAGATCGAAAACGAACGTGGCGAGCATTACCACCTCGATTACTACCCCAACGGCCTGATCCAACAGGAAACTGGCTTCGATGGTCGCCGGACTGCCTACGAGTACGACCTCAACGGCCAACTGCTGAAGAAAACCGAATTCGGCGACGACGGCAGCGAGCTGATCACCGAATACCAGCGCGACGCTGCTGGCCGTCTGCTGGTGAAAACCCTGGCTGACGGTGAAGAAATTCACTACAGCTATGACGCCCTCGGTCGCCTCGTTAACGTTGACGACAGCCACTGGCCCCTCGCCTACGAATACGACCTGCAAGACCGCCTGATCACCGAACACCAAGGCTGGGGCACCTTGCGTTACGAGTACGACAACCTCGGCCAACTCAGCCACTGCCGCCTCCCCGACGGCAGCAAACTCGACTACCGCCACCAATCCGGCGGCCGCCTGAGCAGCATCGACCTCAACGGCTCGCGCCTGACCACGCACCAGTTCAACGCCGGCCGGGAACAGCAGCGCCAACAAGGCCTGCTGCTCAGCCAATATCAGTACGACGAACAAGGCCGACTGCAAGCCCACACCGTCAGCCAACAGGAACGCAACCTGTTCCACCGTCGCTACGCCTACGATGCCAATGGCAACCTCGCGGGCATCGACGACAGCCGCAAAGGCAACCGCAGCTATCACTATGATCCGCTTGACCGCCTGATCAACGTCCGTGGCACCTCGCCGGAAAGCTTCGCCCACGACCCGGCGGGCAACCTCCTCGGCCAAAACAACGAGCCGACCGCGAACCTGGCCAACGTCAAAGGCAACCGCCTGCTGATGCAGGGCGACCGTCATTACGACTACGACGCCTACGGCAATCTGATCCACGAACGTCGTGGCGCCGGGCAGAAACTCGTTACCGAGTACCGTTACGACTGCCAACATCGCCTGATCGGCGTCAGCCTGCCGGGCGGCAGCGTCGCGTCCTACAAGTACGACGCCTTCGGTCGACGCATCGAAAAGACCGTCGATGGCCATACCACCGAATTCCTCTGGCAAGACGAACGCCTCATCGCCGAGAGCGCCGACAATCGCTATCGCAGCTACATCTACGAGCCGGGGACTTTCCGCCCATTGGCCATGCTCGACGGCGAAGGCCCGCTGAAGGCCGCGCCGTTCTACTACCAACTCGACCACCTCGGCACCCCGCAGGAACTCACCGATTACAGCGGCGAAATCATGTGGTCGGCCAAGTACCGCGCCTACGGCAATCTCGCTGCGCTGGACGTCGCCGAAATCGACAACCCGTTGCGCTTTCAGGGCCAGTACTTCGATGCCGAGACAGGGTTACATTACAACCGGCATCGCTACTACAATCCGGGGACTGGACGGTTTCTGACGCCGGATCCGATTAAGCTGGCGGGTGGGTTGAACAACTACCAATACGTGCCTAACCCTACGGGGTGGGTGGATCCGATGGGGTTGACAAGCTGTCCTGGAGCGGGTGGTAGCAAGCCGGAAATCAGACTGGAAGATCCACCAGTTAAAGCGACCGTAAATGAAGGATCTCCTCCCCCTCCAGCCCCTCCAAAACCGGACAAGTGGAGTCGGGAACCTAAAAGCATTCAAGATCAGATGACATTACAGGCAGCTAAAGAAGGTCGAGGCGTCGTTATTATCGAAAACCTCAATGATCCTGCCTTTAAAGGAATGGATAAAATTGAGCTCAAGATAAAATCGAAGAACGGAAATGACTCCGTAGTACATTATGTACGCAATCCGCAGACCGGAGAGCTCATGGATTTCAAATTCAAAAAACACAGCACCGATGATATAAAACCTTGGGGTAATGACCCATCAGTGCCACCCGGAGCCATCGACAAATGAAAGTCGTATGCAAAATCAACAATCTGAATGACATATCAGCACCAGAAACCGTCATGCGTTTAAAGCGTTACATATTCATGCCTGACGGCGAGCTAGACTTGCAACTGGGAATGGAATACACGGTTTACGGCATCGAGTTTCGAGACAACTGCCCTTGGTTCTATATATGCGCAGAAGAAGATGATGAGTATCCAAAACCATATGCAGCTGATGTCTTTGATATTATTGATGAGCGACTTTCCTCTCATTGGAAACTTAGCTTTCGAACCCAAGAAAACAACAAATACAAAAGCTCGCTTATATTCCAAGAATGGGCCACAAACATTAGCTTTTATGAAAACTTAATTGATGGCGACGAGCAAGCTATCACCACATTTGCGAAATACAAAACACTTATGGACTCAGAGTAACTTAGCAACCAAAAAAAAATAACAAGAAAGGCGACAGATCTATTTTCTACGCACTCATGAAAATAAATCTGTTCCTTTTGGCTGCTCCCCTTTTGGCTGAGAAGATGATTAACAAAAATCTGAAATTATTAATTTTTGATTTTTTAGGCGCTGTAGAAACCTCACTACAGTTGCTTGAAGACAAATTCGGCTCGAGATCACTACACCAATTATGGCATGACAATAAAATAGCTCAAAGAGGAGAGATTTTTAAGGGTGTAAGCTATCAATTACATGGGAACGGATGCATGATCGAATACCCGGAGTACTGTGTGGATTTCGATTTCGGGCCAAATGGAAGAACCGATGGATTCGACGCATGGCGCTTGTATAACTATGCATGCGAATTCCCAGAGAAACATGCAAAATACACAAACCTCGCTACAGTTGAATCAGAGTTAAACCAATACATCCAAGAAAATATGGTTAAAAAAATAGACAATTCCACCTCTAACTTATATTTTTTTACACAATCAAAAAAGTCCAATTAACCTCACATTTAGATTTTCGCCCTTTAAAATTCAGGTTTTTTTAAATTTTATTGGGGCGCTCTCACTTAGAATTCACGGACTAGCACCGCCAACATTGAGAAAGGAGACACCCATTAACCTTGACTTGAGACCGGCTAATGGGTGTCCCCTTTTTTGCAAGGAAAGTCACCATGGCAAACCACGACCCCAATGATCCTCATGGTGATCGCCCACACTTACAACTACACCCTGTCAAAGGTGAAGCAATTCGAATCTACTGGCCAAATCCATTTAAAGGTCAAAAATGAGCAATCCAAAAATAATTCCAAGAAAAGTCTGGTGGGGTCTGGAAGCGAAATCGTATACAGAAATCGCGCAAGAACTCACTACAAACGACGACTCCTTACGCAGATGGATTGCTATATACGCGGTATACCATTTGAATTTTACAAACAGATACCCAGGAGAACTCTATTATAAGTTCTTGGAAGACGCAAAAAATTCAAAATATGTAGCAATAGACTTCACAATACCTAAGTTAATAATTGAAACAAGAGATAGCATTGGAAGCAGTGACACTACCATTATCAAGTGTCAAACGTTAGAAACCGAAGAAGAGATAAATGACTACCTTCAAGAGAACAACATCGATCCAGAGCTATTCACTCCACCTTGGACATGTGACTATCCGCTAGACTGAAAGGCGAATCGAAAAAAAGAAGAGAAAGAAAAGAAAAGGGGATATATTTATTTTCTACGCACTCATGCCCCCCAAAATCGTCATCAGTACTCGGAAGGCAACATGAATACGGATGAAAAAATTATCAGCTGGATAGAGGCCGGCAAACAGGTGGGGGGGCCGAGGAAAGCTAGATACTGAAAATGACGTCCTTTGGCTTTCGATTGCAATACAAAAGCATGAAGAAAAATATAAAACATACTCAAGCGAAATCTACGACTCAAAAAATAACCATGGAAGAATATTTAAAGGAAGAATCCAAGAATCTTTTTACTCCACAAGAAGCCCTAGATCATCTGCGATCGGAATCTAAACTTGAGGTTGGCGAGCTAGCTCCGTGCAAAGGCCAGACGATCTTCAATCCAAAATTTTCTTACTAAAAAAAATCGGAAAATAGTCCTATGAAAACGAAGGCAGGTCAGATTTATTTTCTACTCGCTCATGAAGTCAACTCTGCCACCTTGGGCGAAGACGAAGAGAAATTGAATGGACACTAAAAAAATAATTGAGCTTGGTGGAACAATATCATTTGATGATATATCCCGCCTCAATCAGCTTACTGATACTTCGATGATCGTTGATGACTTAAAGGAGGATCTATTCCAAGCCGTCCTCCCTAATGATCAGCTTATTGACATAGGCTGGCACCCTGAGTTCTGTGAAAACGGCACATTTAGAATTTCTTTAATTAAAGCCTATGACTGGGAGCACCCGATTTTTAGCGAAAAAGCAAAAAGCTGGACAGAATTAAACAAAGCAATTTCCAATACTTTAAACAAACTGGAAAAATGACAAATGCTAGACACAAACAAAAAAATCATAATCCAGGGAGACTCCGCACTCGAAGCACTAGCAAAGATATAGTTCATCTTAATATCTCTACATAAAATGGGTAGCTATTATAGTGACAAATCTATTGCTGACTACCAACGTGCGACAACCAACTTCATAGACAACGAAAAAATCACACAAAAACTCGCCAAGGTACGACGAATACTAAGCGAGAGCTTTGACAACACACTTGGCAAAGACGATATGGACGACATAGAAAGACACATGAAGAATATTGATTTCTGGAAGCCTTAACCAAAAATCAAAAAAAGCACAACAAAAAAAGAGAATGGATCTATTTTTACGCATTCATAAAAACAAATCTGCCCACTAAGTTTGGCCACAAGAAGCAAAAATGAAGTTCTGGAACGATATCGATGGCAGCATTTTTTTCAACCAGATTTTCAAAACCCCCGTAGCAATTGGCCTCATTGAACTTTTCACAATAAACATCGAAAACAAGAGACCAACGATAATACTGGAATTTTACATCGAAGAGCTCCCTGACGCTCCTCCCGCAAAATGGAGAAAGGCTGAATTCAATACATGTCGCATCGGTTTAAACTGCAGCGAAATCAGCAACCTGATGATCAAAAATATACCTACAAAAGAAAAACTTAGCATAAGAATCACTCAGAGCGAAAATCGATTCACGATTCACGCTTCGAACAATAGTTCGATAATTTAATTCACAACGAAATCTCCACTACTTTGTGGACCCTCGGTTTATATGAACGATAAAAAACCCGAGTTCACTTAAAACCAAATCTGACTCAATTTTTCAGCCCCTCGGGACGCCTGACAAAAGCATCGGACATTTCCCACAAAACCCGTCGCTCCCAATGAACTTGTACACCCCCTCCTCCCCAGATAACCTCCCCCAGCCGCTGCAACCTCAGCGACCGGTTTTGACAGACCGAACTCGATCAAGGCATGCAAATGCCGCTTTGCGGCTCCATTGTTTCAGGAGCTTCACGATGAAAAAATTTCCACCCGACTTCTTCGACCCCAATCAACTCAGCCATGCAACCCAACGCACCATCAGCGCCCGTCTCCGCGACCCACAAAATCCCGACCCCATCAGCCACGTTTTCACCCTCCTCCCCAACATTGACACCGAAACCCTGCTAAGCCACGCCTGCGAAACCCTCGCCTCGCTCAACGTGCTGGCCACTGACTTTGCCTGCGAACTCGAAGGCTCGCACCGCAGCCTGGCGCTATCGATTCAGCAATTGGCCGTACTGGGCGAGTTATTGGTGAACCGGGCGCTGGACAATCTCGATCCACCCGGTGAGGTATCCGACGCTGAGGAGGTCCAACCATGACTCGATACATGCCGATTACCGGCATCGATTGCACGATCCCTTCGCTGCTGATCGACACTGAAGCGCCTGTCGATGTGTTGCATGACACGGCGGCGTATCGCATTCGCAGTGTCACTCAACTGTTGGAAACGCTTTCCCTGGGCGAAGCGATTGGTGGTGATGCTGCGCTGTTGCAAGAGTTTGCGCGGGTGTTGGCCATCCCGTTGCGCGATGGCTGCGATTTGCTGGATGTGGTCGGACGGCGGTTGCGAGCGCAACTTTATATCCGAAATTGTCAATTCCGCCTCCCAGACTTATGCACGCAGTACTTCGCAAGAGTTTGTTAAAAACCGTCTTTAAATTTCTGATCAATCCAAAAAAATCGACTCAACATCGTGAGCAAAAAAACCAAAAAACTGGCTCTTCGGTCAAGTAACGTCTCACCTGAAAACAGCAAAAAACAAAACAATGGTTTTCAGCCCGCCTTCAAATTATGCTTGGCCCTACAGTATGGAGGCTGTGATTTATGTTCAAACTCAAACGGAAAACGTGGATTTTTCTCTTGGTCTACATAGTAGGTGTCAGTGGCTATATCTACTACCTCTACGTCGAGACTCAAGGGATCCTCACTGACAATATTAATAACAAGCTGCTGCATGCCGCGTTGGGCGCTTCGGCCATTCTTGGCGACCGCTACCATGACAATCTGATCGACAAACAGTCCAAATCCGAGGCGGAGGACTGGAATGCCATTCAACGGCTCTCCAGCTTCAACGACTCCATGGGGACTGCTTTTGTCTACAGTGTGGTCAAACGCTCGGGCGAGGCTTATCTGGTCAGCTCCAGCGCATCGAAAAAAGAGATACAGGAGAAGAATTTTGTACGCTTTTTCGATCCCTACCCGGATGCCAGTCAGGCTTTGCTCGACAGCTTTGAACGCACCGAACCCACCTGGATTGACTACTCGGATCACTGGGGAGATTTTCGCGCCGTCTTCGTCCCGATGAAATCGCAGGACGGTACGATTTATATTGCGGGTGCTGAAATGACGTTGGCGGATTATTACCAGCAACTTAATCAAGACTCCCTGCACCATATCATCCTGGCCATTTTGGTATTTCTCGTCTTCAGCCTTATACGCATGCGCGCTCATCTCCAGCAAATGCAAATAAACGAAGAAGTATTGAATCAGGCAAAAAATACCGCCGAGGACGCTGATCGTTCAAAAACCAGATTTTTGGCCACCATGAGCCATGAAATTCGCACGCCCATGTACGGTGTGATCGGCGCGACGGAGCTGCTGGCGAGGTCTGCCCTGAACCGCGAGCAAAGCAGTCTGCTACAAACGATTAATACAAGCGGACGAACCCTGCTGTCTCTTATCGACAACATTCTCGACCTTGCAAAAATCGAAGCAGGCAAACTTGAATTGAAGCCTCGTGTCTTCGAAGTCAGAGCTCTGGTTTCATCCAGTATTGAAATGATCCGGCAAAACATTCAGGACAAGCCAATTGTACTTGAGGCCCAGGTCTCACCAGACGTACCTCCCTTGGTCAAAACCGATACCAATTGCCTGCGCCAGATATTGATCAACTTGCTGGGCAATGCGGTTAAATTCACCGAGGCCGGAAAGGTATCGCTCATGGTCACGACTAGCGGTTACGGCACTCGAGCCCGACTCGAATTCTCCATACGCGATACCGGCATAGGTATCCCCATGGAACGGCAAGACAGCCTGTTCAAGCCCTTTGCTCAGTTTAAAGGACCGGCCAGTCAACGCTTTACCGGGAGTGGGCTCGGTCTTTCCATCTGCAAAAGCCTGGTCGAGGCGCAGCAGGGGACTTTATCCTTTACCAGTCAGCCTGGCGTCGGATCGACGTTCTCCTTCTCACTCCCCATGGAGCTTTTTTCAGTCTCGGAACTACCCATCCGGGATGATCATTCATCGGTTGGTTTCGACTCATCTTTTGCCGAGGATTACCCGCTCGATATTCTGCTGGTGGAAAACCATCCCGTGAGTCAGAAAGTTGCCATGGCGATGTTACAAGAGTTGGGTTATGCGCCCGACCTTGCGTCAAATGGCTTGGAGGCGGTCAATCAGTGCATGACTTCGACTCCAGATATCATTTTTATGGATATCAACATGCCTGTTATGGATGGGCTGGAGGCCATCCATAACATCCGCAAACTGGCACTGGGCGATACTTGCTACATCGTCGCTTTCACCGCGAGTGCTTTTTCGAGCGAGATAGAACGTTTCAGGGCCGCCGGTGCCAATGATATTTTGACCAAACCGGCAAATTTTCAGGCCTTGACCCGCGTGCTACAGCGTGCGACCAACTACCGGCAGCAGTTCCAGGCCAGCACTCCGATAATGGATACAGTTTCGGGTTGAAATGAACTCAGGCTACAAACGCCATTACAGCCCCCGGGTAGGGTGTCCGGCGCCGCCGCTTTACCCCAGCCAATAAAAATGGGCGACTCCAAGGTCGCCCATTTTTTATATCCAGAACTTTTAAACTCCGCCTCCCAAAGAAGGTGTTCGCCCAGTGTAATGGCCTGGCAATCCATGCACCGGTAAAGAGCCCTGACACCGGGCGAACGGGAAGGATTTTAATAGAATTTGGCCGATATGTCCTCTGTATAAACATGAAATTTATGCACGTAACATTTCGTAAGTCTTTGCTAAAAAACCGGGTACAAACTTCTAAAACTCACCAGTTCGACCATTAAAACTGACTGTTCTTATACAACTATCCGCAGAAGAACAATCAATCCGTACAAGTAATGATCAGCTTGGGTGCTGGCTGGTCACTTTCAGCACATCGGTATAGCTCACCACAACGCTCTGCCCCACTTTCAGATCTTTCAATTTCGCCTGGACTTCACGCTTTTCGACGTTGATGGTTTGGATTGGCCGGCCGGGTTTTCGAAGGTTCGACGTGTTCCTCAGGCTTCGGGATCGTCGACTTCGTGGGCGACATTCACGGCAGGCGAGTCTTTGTGGGATTGATCGGCCTTGGTCTTGAGGATCTGCCATTGATCGAGATCGATGGCGCCCTGCCCCAGCAGATCGTCGGCGATGCGCAGCAATTCGCTGTAATGCGCGTCGGGGGATTGCTGCCAGTAGGCTTTGTCGTCGAACAGCCGCTGCCAGGTGGCAAGGGTGGGCGGTTTGAGGTCGTTGCTCATGGCGGGCTCCCATGAATGGGCTTCACTACGTAGGAAAACGGCGTGGCGCCGAGAGTTCCGGATCAGTAGCCGGTCATCTCCAGATACCCCTGCCCACCATGGCTGCCGCTCAGGCGCACCGGTCCTTCCCAATAGGGAATACGCAAATCCATCCAGGCCTTCGGGTTGAGTGCGCTGATGGTGATATCGAGGTGCCTGGCGGGGATTTTGATCGACCAGCTCACAGGCATCGAACGGCCAGCGACATTGGTCTTCCCCTGAGGGGTGAGGCTGATGTCGTCGGCATGCAATAACTGCGTCTGCCCTTGTGCATCGATCCAGGTGCCGGTGAGGTATGGCGCGCCGTCCTTTTGCCGCATGCGATAGAGCATGACCTGTTCGCCGCTGTCCAGGTGCAAGGAGAACCAGTCCCAACCGGTCTGGTTGGCGGTCAGGGGTTGGCTGCTCCACTCGCGGTCGAGCCAGGCCGGGCCGCTGACTGCGTAGGTTTTGCCATCGATTTCCAATGTGCCGCTGGCCTGGAAAAACGGCTGGCTGTAATAGTACGAGGCCTGGCCTTGTTCGGATTTCTGGCTGAAGCCTTTGTCGCCCTGAAGCACCAGTGGGCGTGTGGAGGTCAGTCGAAGCTGGTAGTTGAAAGTCTTGTCGCGGGCGCTGAGTTGCAGGTCGGCTAGCGGATCTTCATTGCTGGCCTGACTGCTGAAACGCCAGTCGTCGATCCATGCGTTGAACGGCGTCAGGCTCACTCCGGCCTGGCCGACGCCACCACGGGCGTAGCGTTCGGCGGCATGGTGCACCGTGGCGGAAGTCACGGCGGCATGGCCCAGCCAAATGGTCTGATTGCTCCAGCCAGATTGTTCGGGGGACGCTTTCAAGGCACTACGAAACAGTGTCCATTGCGCGCCGAATTCCTGGCCCTGATCGTCCTTGAGGTTGGCGGTGACGTACCACCATTCGATGCGAAAACCATCGTGGGGGCCGTGATCCGCCGGGAAGCTGAATACCCGGCCGGGCACCACCGGGGTAAATGCCTCAGCCTGATGGCCGAGGCCGGCGAAGCCTTTTTCCGGTGCAGGCGTGTTGTCGCAGCCGTTCAGCAGCGCGGCCAGTAACAACACACCGACCTTAATCTTCATGAGCAAACGTCCTCAGCAGATCGGCCGGTTGTGTGCGATACAGTGAATACAACGGCCACGCCGACGCGAGCAATGTCGCGAGCAACGCCAGGCCCATCAACTGCAACAGTTGCAGCGGAAACACCCGCAACGGCAAACGCCAGCCGAAGGCCTGAACGTTGATCACCGTGTCCAGGCACCACGCCAACGCGATGCCCAAGGGCAATGCCAGCACCAGCGTCAGCACCGCCAGCAACCAGGTTTGCCCGAGGTTCAGCAGCATCAATTGGCGACGGGTTACGCCCAACGCCCACAGCGGTGCAAGTTGCCCAAGGCGGCTTTGGCTCTGGGTCAGCAGGCTGATGAACAGCGCCACGCCCGCGACACAAAGCGTCAGGCTGTTGAGCGCGGCGGTGGCGGCGAAGGTGCGTTCGAACACTTGCGTGGACCAGCCCTTGAGCCGGGCCTGATCGACGATACGGCTGTCGTCCAGGGCGAAGCGTGCTTGCAGCGCGGTCAGGAACCCAGGGATCGATGCCGGTTCGATGCGCAGGTTGAAACGGTTAGGCGTCAACTGCGGCCAGCCGCGCAGCAGATGATTAATGTTGACCAGCAGATGCCCCTTGGGATTACCGTAGTCGGCGTAGATCCCGACGATCCGCGGCGACCATGGGCCATTCGGCGTCGGGATTGTCAGGTGATCACCGAGCCGTACCTTCAACCGTCGGGCCAGTTGTTCGCTGAGCATCAGCGCGTCGTCCTTGGCCAGTCGCTCCCAAGGGTTGTCGCCCAAGGCTTCCAGCAGCGGCCAGTGCTGACGATAAGTCGGGTGGTCGATCACGCCAAAGACGTCCGCCGGCCAGCCCTGCAACTGGATCGACACTTGCCAGTTCGGTAGCACTGCGCTGACTTGGGGTTGTTGTTTGAGCCAGGTGTGCAGCTCTCGGGCCTGGGCGGGATTTTGCGGATTGAGGTACAGCTCGGCGGTCAACCGTTGTTCGAGCCAGTTGCTGAACGTCTGGCGGAAACCGGCGGTCATGCTGCCGGCCCCGATGTTTGCCGCCAGCGCCAACAACAACGCCATTAAGGCCAGGCTCAGGGCCGGCAGTTGCTGGCGGCAGTCGGCGAGAAACCATTGGCCAAGCACCGAACGACTGCGCCCAAGCACCCAGTTGAGCACGATATTCAACACCACCGGCAAGGCCAGTGCAGCGCCGATCAACAACGCGCCCATCAACACGAAGCCGCTGCTCAGGCTGTCGCCGAAGCTTAACGCCAATAACGCGATCACCGCAGCCATGGCGGCGACCCAACCCTGGCGCCGCAACCAGCGCGCGTGCGCCAGGTGCCAGGCTTGCGGATTGGCCAGCGCCAGCAACGGCAGCCGCGCCGCCCTCAGCAAACTGTTGGTGCCGGCCAGCAAGGCGCCGAACAGGCTCAGGCCGATACCGCTGAACCACCACAACAGACTTAGATTCAACTGCCCCGGCACTTCGGCGCCGTATAAGCCGCGCAGGCTGGCGGCAACGTCCGGCAGCAGCACGCCGGCCAGCAGGTAACCGCTGACAACGCCGGCGATTCCACCGATCAGCGCCAGAGCACCCAGCTCGGCGGCAAGGCAGGCAATCAACAGGCGCGCACTGCCCCCGCAGGCGCGCAGGGTTCTGAGCAAGCTTCGGCGTTGCTCCAGCGCCAGGCCGATCGCCGCGTGAACGATGAACAGGCCGACCACGAACGACAGAAAGCCCAAGGCATCGAGGTTCAGGTGGAAGCTCTCGGTCAGGCGCGCGAGGTTGTTTTCTTCGCCGCTGCTTTTGAACTGGAGTTGGCCCTTGAGCTCATCAGGCAGGGGCGCGGTGAAATCCTTGGGCAGCAGCAGCCGTGACAATTGATCGGGCAATTGCAGAATCTGTTGGGCGAAGCCGATGTCCACCAGCAACACACCGGGTGCCATGTCGGTCTGGGCACGCAGCGGCGGCAAGGTGACTCCACTCTGGGCCATCGGGGTTTCGCCTTCGCGCAAGCCCAACGCCTGCAAGGTCTGCGGCGAAATCCAGGTGCTACCCGGCGGGGTGAAAAACTCGACAACCTGCTCGATCGCCAACGACCGCCCGGCCACTGCGGAACCGGTCGGCAGCGACACCGGCTCAATCCCCATTAACTGCAAGCGCTGGTCTTCATGGCCCTTGAGCGTCACCCGGCCTTGCAACACGGGCGATACCGGCCAGCCCGCACGACGCAGGTCGACAAACACTTGCTGGGAAAACACCCCACCGCTGAGTGCCGTGAGACTGGCTTGCGGTTCGCCGCCGATCAGCTGACTGGCCCGGGCGTAGCTTTCTCGCGCCTGGCTGTTCAGCGCTTGCACGCCGGTCAGCAGGCTGGTGGCGAGCCAGAGCCCGGTCAGCACACTGAAAAATTGCACCGGGTGCTGTCGCCAATGGCTGAGCAGCGCCCGTAGCGTCTCGCGGAAAACCCGCACCTCAGCGCTCGTCCGCGCCAGCCAGACGGCCACCGTGCAGCACCACTTTTTCCGCCAACCGCGCGGCGACCCGTGGGCTGTGAGTGACCATCAACAAAGTCGTCGGGCTGTCGTCGAGCAGTTCCAGCAATAACTTCAATACCTCATCGCTGGTGGCTTCATCGAGGCTGCCGGTGGGCTCGTCGGCCAGCAGCAGTTTGGGTTGCGATGCCAGGGCGCGACCTAAGGCGACCCGCTGCTGTTGCCCGCCGGACAGTTGCTCCGGATAGCGCCGCAGCAAATCTCCCAACCCAAGACGTTGCACCAGATGCGCCTGCCAGCGCGGATCGTGACGCCCGGCCAGGCGCGCCTGAAACGCCAGATTGTCTTCAACGCGCAAACTGCCGATCAGGTTGAACTGCTGGAACACCAGACCGATTTCGGTTCGCCGCCAGTTCGCCAATTGGCTTTCGTTCATCTGTTCCAGCCGATGCTCGCCACTGCGGATGCTGCCGCGATCGACCTTGTCCAGCCCGGCGATCAGGTGCAGCAAGGTGCTCTTGCCACTGCCCGATTCCCCCATCAGCGCCAGACTGCTGCCGGGTTTCAACGTGAGGTCGACGCCTTGCAATACCGGCAGCGGGCCTTGGGGGGTGGCGTAGCTTTTGAAGACGCCCTGGACGTGAAGCATGAAGGGGAAACTCTTTTGATGAATGGGGCAAGGGTAGAGAGTACACCCGATAATCTTGGGTTGAACGGTCTGACGCCTTCGCGGGCAAGCCTCGCTCCTACGGATCGCAATATCCCGCACCGACGCATACCTGTAGGAGCGAGGCTTGCCCGCGAAGAGGCCCGCTCAATTACTCAAAACCTCACTGCCCCACCGCCACACTCGGCACCACCCGCCCCGGCGTCACAATGCTGTTCAGGTCAATGTGCTTCCACTCCGGCTTGGCCCCCAACCGCGCATTAAACCGATAGTTGAAGGTGAATTCATCCGCCGTCGGCACACTTAGCGGTTTGCCATACACCGCCTCGATCCCCGCCAGGTCATAACCCATCACCTGCAGTAACGTCGGGAAGATGTTGTAGTGACTGGAGCGATCCTTGTTGGCCGGCAATTGCGCCTGCCAGTCCAGGGTCTGCAAACCGCTGCCCGAAATCACCACCAACGGCACCAACCCTTCCTCCTCCACCGGATCATCACCGCAGTGCGTATTGAGCCCCGGGTTACCGCGCTCGTGGAGATCCTGCCCGTGATCAGAGGTGTAGATCAGTAGCGCATGGCTCAGATCCGCCTGAGCAAATACCCGTGCGAAGAACTCGCCGACATTCCACAGCACGGTATTTTTATAGGCGTTGCGGTACAGCAACCAATCATCCGGCTGACCGTTGAAACCATCGCGTGTGCCCGTGTCCGTCACCTCGACAAACTGCCCACGGGGCAATGTCGGGCGGTAAGCCATAAAGGCGTCCGGGTACTTGTCGTGTACCGGAAAATGCGCACCGACCTTGTTGATCACTACCAGCTGCGGCTTACCGTCGTTGAGCAGCTCGATCAGCTTGGCCGCCGCTGCCATGTCGCGGTCACGCACGCTGGTGCGGTCGAATTGCACGAACTCGTCGATGTCCTTTTGCTCGGCAGCGTTCATCAGGTTCTGCAAGTTGCCGCCGGTGCGCTGGGAGTCGATGTAAACGGTGCGCAGCCCGGCTTTTTTTGCGTACTGCCAGATCGACGGCAATGTGCTGTTGATCCGCATGTAGTCGGCGCGGGTGCCACCGTAGCGCAGGGTGACATTGGTGTCGGCGCTGCAATTGGCGATGGACGCCGCGTAGCCATAATTGAAGATGTCCACGCCCGGGCGCGGTTCCTTGAGATTGCTGTGCACACCGAACGGCGTGTTGATGTCCAGGTAGTTGCCGGAAATGCTCTCGTCGATGATCAGCACAATGTCGTGCCCCACCGGCTGATCGATGCGCGGCAGGCTCACTGGCTCACGCGGGCCGACGGTGTTGTGCAGCGCTTCATAGGTGAACAGATTCAGATAGGCCAACGGTGTGTACATGATCGGCAAGCCACGGGCACCCTCGCCGGCCCGCATGAACAGCACAATGCTGAGCATCAACACCCCGAACACTGGCGCCGCCACCAACAGTGCACCCGGTAATGGCGCCCGTCGCCGCGGCTTGAGGCCGATACCGAACAGCAGCAACAAACCACTGACCATCGCGCTGATGATTGCATCGCGGTACTGGTACGCGGCCTCCTGAATGAACCCACCGGAATACACCAGCGACACAAAACTGCTGTAGGTCATGTAACCGGCAGTCACTTGCGTATAGACGTCGAAGAACACCGCCGAGCCAAACATCGCCAACGCGAACAGATGACGGATCAGCGTCTGACGGATGTACGCGGTCATGAACAGCGCCACTGTCAGCACAACGAACATTGCGCCATACAGCAGCATAGGAAAACCGATGCCCAGCGCGTCAAGACGATCGAGGTAGTCGTCGTAACTCTTGAGTAAATACAGAACCAGCAACAGTTCCTTGAGGTATCGGATCATGGTGATTACAACGTCTCCGTGGCCAAGGGATGATTGGCCATTTTCTGACACTAGCACCGAGCCCTCGAAGCGCAAGAAATGCCGGTTTTTTGCCAAAAGCGTCAAAAAAACGTTGCCTCAAATCTGACACCCACAAACGTCTGTAACCCTTGTGTTTCAAGCCTTACGACCGTTTATCGTTTTCTTCAAACCCTCAGAAACCCCTCAAAACCGCGGCAAATCCAGCAGTGGCAAGCACTTGATGGCAAATAGCCCGTGAAATCGGGGTTTTCCCGGTCGCGTTACCCGTCATTTTGCTGACTCTCTTTCCCATGGCTGGGCTATACCCCTTTTGACAGTCTCATTTCAGTTACATCCACCGTTTTACGAGGCACGCCAATATGGACGTGAGCGTATTTGGTACGGGTTACGTCGGTCTGATACAAGCCGCGTCATTGGCCGATGTCGGACATCGTGTGCTGTGCGTTGATATTGACTCCAACAAGATCAAGCAACTGCAACAAGCCGTGCCCCCGATCAGCGAACCGGGACTGTCCAGCACACTGGAAGACAACATCAAGGCCGGTCGCCTGCTCTTCTCCAATCAGGCCAGTGACGCGGTCGAACACGCCGAACTGATTTTCATCGCGGTGGGTACACCCGCCGATGAAGACGGTTCCGCCGACCTCAGCCATGTGCTGAATGTCGCTCGGCAGATCGCCAGTTTCATGGAGTCCGATCGCACCCTGATCATCAAGTCCACCGTGCCGGTGGGCACCGCGGACCAGGTGGCAAGCACCGCCAACGAAGAACTGCAACGCCGTGGCAAAGAGGCATTGAACGTGCGGGTGGTGTCCAACCCGGAGTTTCTCAAGGAAGGCAGCGCCCTGGCCGACTGCATGCGCCCGGACCGGATCATCGTCGGCACCAATGACGAAGAAGCGCGCAACCAATTGAGCGAACTCTATGCGCCGTTCTGCCGCAACCGCGAAAAGCTCATGTTCATGGACAACCGCAGCGCCGAGCTGACCAAGTACGCCGCCAACGCAATGCTCGCCACCCGCATCAGTTTCATGAACGAACTGGCCAACCTCACCGAGTTGCTGGGGGCCGACATCGAGGCGGTGCGCAAAGGCATCGGCTCGGACCCACGCATCGGTTACCACTTCATTTACCCCGGCTGCGGCTTCGGCGGCTCATGCTTCCCTAAAGACCTGCGCGCCCTGCTGCACACCGCCGAACATCACGGCATGTCTTTGCGTCTGTTGCGCAGCGTCACCGATGTGAATGACAGCCAACGGCACATCCTCTTCAGCAAACTGCAGGCGCTGTTTCCCGATGGGCTGGGCGGCAAGTCCATCGCGATTTGGGGCCTGGCCTTCAAGCCCAATACCGATGACATGCGCGAGGCCCCCAGTCGTTATCTGATGGAATCGCTGTGGGCAGAGGGTGCGAGCGTCCAGGCTTACGACCCGGAAGCCATGTCCGAGTGCCGGCGCATTTATGGCTACCGCAATGACCTGCACCTGTGCGCCACCCGTGACGACACCCTGGAAGATGCCGACGCGCTGGTGATCTGCACCGAGTGGAAGAACTTTCGCGTGGTCGATTTCGATCTGCTGGCGAGCAAATTGCGCGCGCGGGTGATTGTCGACGGGCGCAATCTTTACAACCCGGAGCACGTGGCGGCGGCCGGTTTGCACTACAGCGGTATCGGGCTTCGGCACATCGCTCCCGAGGCGCCACAGCCATGAAAATACTCGTCACCGGAGCGGCCGGTTTCATTGGAGCCCATTGCCTGTTGCGGTTGTTGCGCGACGGGCATGAGGTTTTCGGCCTGGATAATTTCAACGATTTCTACGACCCGCAACTCAAACACGACCGCGTGGATTGGGTGCGCAAGCAAGTCGGCGATTTCCAGCTCGCGATAGTCGATGTGGCCGACGCCACGGCCCTCGACGCATTGTTTGTTCGTGAACAACCGGAGGTGGTGATTCACCTCGCGGCCCAGGCCGGGGTGCGTTACTCCCTGGAAAATCCCCGGGCCTACGTCGACAGCAATCTGAGCGGGTTCCTGAACATCCTCGAAAGCTGCCGCCACCACCCGGTCAAACACTTGATCTATGCCTCGTCCAGTTCAGTGTATGGCGCCAACCAGCACACGCCTTACTCGGTCAAGGACTGCGTCGACCACCCGTTGTCGCTGTACGCCGCGACCAAAAAAGCCAATGAGTTGATGGCCCACAGCTACAGCCATCTGTTCGGCATTCCCTGCACCGGTTTGCGTTTTTTCACGGTGTACGGGCCTTGGGGCCGGCCAGACATGTCGCCGATCCAGTTCGCCCGGGCGATTGCCGAAGGGCAGCCGCTGAAGCTGTTCAACTACGGCCAGCACCAGCGTGATTTCACCTACATCGACGACATCATCGAAAGCATCGCCCGTCTGATCGAGCGCGCGCCCCAAGCAGCACCGCACTGGAACCGCGAACAACCGGACCCGGCCAGCAGCATGGCGCCATGGCGCATTTACAACATTGGCGGACAACAGCCAGTGGAGCTCAAGGACTACCTGGCGCTGCTGGAAAAACACCTCGGACAAAAAGCCCTCGTCGAGTTGCTGCCCCTGCAACCGGGCGACGTGCTCAACACCTGCGCCGATGCCAGCGATCTGGCCCAGGCCACCGGTTTCCAGCCACGGATCGAGCTGGATGAAGGACTCGGACGATTCATCGCCTGGTTCCGTGACTACTACTCACTGCGCAACGCCCACTCGCCACTCGCGCAAGGGCTTTAGCGGAGGACTCTATGACTGGACATGAAAAAGGCGTGTTGCTCAATCACATGCAGCGTGACAAACGCCTGGACCCCGAACACCGAATGCGCCTGGACACGGCGATCCACATGCAGGGCCGCGGCTGGATGACCGGCCGTGACGGTGGTCGTCCCTGGACGCTGTCACGCACCAACCGAGTGGTTGCATGCCTCGGCGCGCTGGTGATTCTGCTGCTGCTGTCCCCTGTACTGCTGGGCCTGGCGCTGGTCATCAAGTTCAGCAGCCCGGGGCCAGTGATGTTCGTGCAGAAGCGCACCGGTTACCGCGGCCGCCTGTTCGGCATGTACAAGTTCCGCACCATGGTGACCAACGCCGAAGAGCTCAAGGAATCCTTGCGGCATCTGAACAAGCACGGCGCCGACGCCATCGATTTCAAGATCGACAACGACCCGCGGATTACCCCTATCGGCAGCTTCCTGCGGCGCAGCAGCCTTGATGAGTTGCCCAACCTGATCAATGTGGTCAGCGGCGACATGCGTCTGGTCGGTCCGCGACCGACCTCGTTCAACGCTTATCGCTACAAGGACAGCCACCTTGCACGCCTGAGCATCTACCCCGGCATGACCGGCCTGTGGCAGATATCCGGGCGCAGCAATATCGACTTCGACCAGCGCGTTGAGTTGGACCTCAGCTATATCGCCGAGCAGAGCCTTTTGCTTGATCTGAAGATCCTGTTGAAAACCCCCTTCAAAGTATTCAGCGGCCACGGAGCGAGTTAAATGGACGGTTCATCGAATAAAAGTCTGACCATCGCCAGCCCGAGCGAGTCCAACCTGACCTCGACCGTGCTCGACCTGGATCTGCGGATCCTGTTCCTGACCGCTGCCAATCCGGGCGCCGGCACCACCACCAGCGCTCTGGCGCTGGCCAGCCAACTGGCGTCAATGAGCAGCGGCCAAGTGCTGCTGGTCGACGCCAGCCAGTCGGAGGGCAACCTCACGCAACAGCTGGGGCTGACCAAAGAACGCGGCTTTCGAGACCTGCTGTTCAACGACTCGCCGCCGCTGCTGCAGGACTGTCTGGTGAACGTCTCCAGCCTGCCCTTCCACATCCTGCCGAACGGGCGGCACATCCGCGGCGCCGAGCACCTGACGACTGAACAACTGGCGCCGTTGCTCAACCAACTGGGCGATCGCTATCGCTTCGTGGTGATCGACGGCGACGCGGTGTATTCGGCCGCCGACACGTTGGTCATCAGCACCTTGGTGGACGGCGTGATCATGGTGGTGCGCGCCGAAGACACACGCTGGGAAGTGGCCCAGGCCGCGGTCCAGCGCCTGACCCAGGCGGGCGCAAAACTGGTGGGCAGCGTCTTCAACCGGCGCAAGTACTACATGCCCAAATGGCTCTACAAAAACCTGTAAGCAACCGCAGAAAAGGATGACGCTATGAACGCCAAAATGCTTCTCCTGCTGTTGCTGCCGCTTGCAGGTTGCTCCAGCACCAGTGAAACCCAGCAGATGCCGGTGCAGATCCTCACGGCCGAACCGGCCAATGCCCAGGCCACCGACATGCCCAAGGTCGAACAGACCCTGCGGCCCAAGGACGTGCTGGATGTGATCTTTCACATCAGCACCAGTAGCTCGGGCGCTTACCGCATTCAGTCCGGTGACCAGGTCGCCCTGAACTTCACCGCGGCCAGCCAGCTCAACGGCACCCAACGGGTGCTGCCCGACGGCACCATCGAACTGCCGGGGGCCAATACCTCGGTGAAAATCGCCGGGCTTACAGCTGTCGAAGCGCGGCAGGAGATCCAGCGTGCCTATGAGCGCAAATCCCTGTTTCAGCCCAATCGCAATCAGGTGACGGTGCTGGTGACCAGCCCGCTGAGCGACGAGCAAAACCTCAAAAGCAACCTGAGCCACCCCGCTACCGGCATGAGCCGGGAGATCGTTGTGGGCAACGACGGCTATGCGAGTTTCCCGGAAATCGGCTCTGTGCCGCTGCAAGGCATGACGGTCAATCAACTGGAAACGTTCCTCAATCAACGCTACGCGCAATTGCCGGGGCGGATGAAGGTCGACGTCATGCTCAAATCCACGTCGGGTAACGAAATCTATGTGCTGGGTGAAGTCGCACAACCGGGCTCCTACCCGATTCGCCGGCCGGTCTCGGTGCTCGAAGCCTTGACCCTGGCCCGTGGCACTAACGTCAAGGCGCGGCTCGATTCGGTGGTGATCATGCGCCGCACCGGCAACCACGTGCAGGCCGTGCATTACGACGTTGAAAAAGCCTTGTCCGGTGATGCGTCGCAGATTGCTTACCTGCAACCGGACGACATGCTCTACGTGCCCAAGACCAAACTGGCCAGCGCCGGTGAGCTCGCGCGGCAACTGGCGGACGTGGTGTTGTTCCAGGGGGTGGGCTTCGGATTCGCCTACCGCGTCGACAACAAAGACAGCGACAACTAACGCTCAGGTGACCGACCATGAACCCAAAGGAAAACTACCTGCATGAGTTCTTCAGGATCTTTTTCGCCAACAAGCAGTTGGTGAAACGCGTCTTCCTGATCTTTGCAGTGATCGCCCTGATCTTGCCGCTGATGCTCAAACAGAGCTTCGACATTACCGCGCAGGTGATCGTGCAATCCAAAAAACTCTCCCAAGGAGACGCCACCACGTCCCTGACCCAAGGTGATGCCTCGTTCATTCCGCCGTCATTGGCAGACATGGAAACCGAGAGCAATATCCTGCGTTCGCCGGCCCTGATCCGTCAGACCATCAGCGACCTGCGGGACAAAGGCGAGTACGCGCCCAACCCCGGGATCTTCAACAAACTGGTGACCGAACCGATCAAACGTTTTGTGACCACTCCCTTGCGTGAATACGTGATCAATCCGGTGCGCGATGCGTTCGGGCTTGACACCGATCCGGTGCGCGATACCGACCTGGATGTCTTCACCCAGCAGGCCATCGAAGACCTGAAGATCGAAACGCTGCCGGGTTCCAACGTGATCTCCATTGTCTACAGCTTTGGCGATCCGGCTCAGGGCACACGGTTTGTCGCGGCGCTGCTGCAAAACTACCTGGTCAACCGTCAGGAACTGCAATCGATCGACCTGCCGCAGAGCTTCTACGAAACCAAGAAGAAGCAATATCAGGTGCGTCTCGATGGCCTGGAAGGCACTCGACTGACGTTGCTCGAAGGCGTGTCTTCATCCGATCCGAAGGAAGAAATCACCTTCCGCCTCAATGCCATCAACACCGAGGAACAGGCCCTGAGCCTGTATCAGGATCGCCTGCTGCAAAGCCAGCGCTGGCTCGACTACCTGAAAACCGCCCTGACGTCAGCCACCAATACGTCCCGGCTCAGCGATTACACCTTCCCCTTCACCTTCACCACCACGGTGGACAACATTGCCTTCGAAGACCGGGAGATCAGACAGCTCGGTGAACAACTGACCACTCAGGTCAGCCGCTACATGAACGACCTGGCGGTCTTCCAGCCGGGCAGTGAACCGATGCTGTTGACCCGCGAGCAGATTTCCCGCACCCGTCAGCAGTTCCTGAAAATCGTCAGCAACCGGATTCAGGAGCGCACCAACGACCTGGCGATTGTTACCTCGGTGATCAAGCAAAAAACCGCGCGCATCGCCGCGTTCAAGGACCGCATTCATCAGTTGCAAGTGGCTCAGAGCAAGTTGCAGCAGATGGACACCGAGATCAATGCCCTGCACGCGGCGTTCTCCACCTACGCCCAGCGCTTTGCCGAAAGCAGCTCCGCCGGTTTGCTGGACAACGATATGTCCAACGCCCGGGTACTCAGCCCGCCGTATGAACCGACCGATGCAGCGTTTCCCAAGCCGATGCTGATCATTCCGTTCGGAATGCTGACCGGTTTGCTGCTGGCGATTGCCTTCGTCTACGTGCGTGAGTTCTTCGATCATCGCTTCAAACACCCAGCGCAAATCACCCATGAACTGGGCTTGCCGGTGCTGTTGGTGATCAACGAGCAAGACGTCATGCCGAACAACCCGCACAAAAACTGGACCGTGGATAGCTTCGTGCATTGGGTGCGCCATTGAACGGGCCGCTCAGCGCCAGCGCTCTGCCGATCATGCATTTGATCAGCAGCGGCGGCTTCTATGGGGCTGAGCGGATGCTGCTGGACCATTGCCTGGCGACGCCGGGGCGGCACCAAGTGCTGTTTCTCGATGCGCCGCCAGCGCTGATCGCGCGATTTCGCGGGGCTGGGGTCGACTGCTGCAGCTTCACGGGTTTGAGGGGATTGCTGCGTCATTTACGTCAGCGGCGGGCTGAACAGCCGCTGATCAACACGCACAATTTCAAGGGTCTGTTATTTGGCTGGGTGGCCGCCACGTTGTTGGACTTGCCGTTGGTGATTACCCAACACGGTTTCACCCCGCGCAGTCGCAAGCAACGCGTTTATGGCTGGCTGAGTTTGCAACTGTGTCGCACGGCGTCGGTGCACCGCGTGGTTTGCGTGGCCGAAAGCATCGCCGTGCTGCACCGCAAGGCCTGTGTCCGGACGGAGAAACTGCAAGTGATTCCCAATGGTCTGCCAAAGGCCAGCGGCCTGCTACCGCACACTGCCACACACCCGCGCTGGCTCGCGGGTTACGTCGGTCGGCTGAGCAATGAAAAAGGCCCGGACCTGTTTCTCGATGCGCTGATTCCGCTCTGTCAGCAACACCCGCAACTGGACGCCGTGATGCTCGGCGACGGCCCGGAACAGGAAACCCTGCTGGCGCGGATTGACGCTGCCGGCTTGCACAAACGCATCACCTTGCCGGGTTATCAAACCGACATGAACCGGTGGTGGCAGCAACTCGATGCGCTGGTGATCAGTTCGCGTACCGAGGGCACGCCGATGATTTTGCTGGAGGCCATGCAGGCCGGGGTGCCGGTGGTGGCGTTCAGCGTCGGCGGGATTCCTGATGTGCTGGAGGATCGGCACAACGGCCTGCTGGCGACACCCAACGACACCACCGCTCTCGCCCGGCAGATCGATATGCTGCTGAATGAGCCGGCCTTGGCTCGCGAATTGATCGACAACGCAAGACGTACGCAATTGGACCGTTACGACCTGAAGGCCTTGGCCGAACGCTGGTCGCAGCTTTATATCCGTACTGCACGGGAGGCACGCGCGTGATCTTTCCGCTCTCGATCGTCAGTCTGCTCGCCCTGGTCTGCCTTGGTTTGCTGGCCAGCCCTTATCCCTATCTGGCGCCAGGCGCCGTACTGGGCCTGGTGGCTATCGCGGTGCTATACCGAAAACCTGCCTGGGGTTTGTTGGGCATTGCGGCGCTGGTGCCGTTCGAAGGTTTCTTCAAGGGCAGCGCGCTATCGGGCACCAAATTCATCGGTGCGTCACTGGCGCTGATCGTGATGTTGCAACTGGCTATCCACCAGATTCCGTCCGAGCGCCTGCGCAGCAACATATGGCGCTTCCTGATCTGGTTCATGGTGTTGTACCTGTTGAGCATGATCAATACCGATAACCTGGACATGTCCCAGAGTCATCTGCGGGACCTGAGCGTCGGCCTGGTGCTGTTTGTGATCACCTTGCTGATCGGCCGTGAGTTGAACCTCGATATGTTCGCCCGGCTGGTGACCCTCAGCGTCAGCGCGACCAGCGCGCTGGCCATGTTCTCCACCAAGTATCAAGACCAGGGCCGCGCTGCAGGACTGCTGGAAGACCCGAACTCGTTTGCCCTGCTGATCGCTTTCGCCGTGCCATTGGCGCTGCTGCTGGTGATCCGCGGCCCGAACCTGTTGCACCGATTGTTCTGGGGTGGCTGCTGCATTTTGCTGCTGGGCGGCATGACCAAGACCGATTCCCGTTCCGGGCTGGTGGTACTTTTTCTCAGCTTGATGATCGGCGCCTGGCACTACCGTGCGCAGCTGCCGCGCATCCGTCCGCGCCACTTGGGTTTTGCCATGCTTGGCCTTGCGATCGTCATCCCGCTGGCGATTTACTCGATGCCGGCCGGTTACATCGCGCGCATCCAGTCCTTGAGCATCTTGAAGGCCGGTGCCAAGAGCCAGGACGAATCCCTCGGCCGTCGCGCGTCATACATCGTGGTCGGTAGCAAGATCATCCAGGAGCACCCGTTACTCGGTTCCGGCCCCGGCACCTTTCCGCTGCACTACGCCACCACCGGTTACGCCAAGGTGTTTTCCGCCAACCGCAAGCCCGGCGACCTGTACCGCCGCGCGCACAATACTTACCTGGAAATTTTCAGCGAAGTGGGGATTCCCGCCGGCCTGTTGTTCGTCGGCATGCTGGGCCTGGGGATGTACAACCTGGTCCGCGCCCGTCACGCCTGGATGCTGCGACGACATTGGGAACAGGCCGACCTGATCACGCACCTGAGCATGAGCTATGTGTCGTTGCTGCTGTTCTTGATGTTCCTCAGCGCACCGAATCACAAATACCTGTGGATCATGCTCGCGCTGACCTTCGTGTTGCGCCTCAAGGCTGAAGAACGTCCGTCGACGGAGGCCAGCGCATGAGCCGCATCAGCCTCGTCATCCCGATGTACAACGAGGCCCGACACATCGGCCGTACATTGCTTGCCGCGAAAAAGGCCGTCGAGGCTGCCAGGCTGGAATGCGAGTTGATTGTGGTCGATAACGGCTCCGACGATCAGGGCCCGCACATCGCTCGCCAATTCGGTGCGCAGGTGCTGGTGCAGCCCGGCTTGCTGATCGGCGCCCTGCGCAATCGCGGCGCCGCCGTTGCCACAGGCGAATGGCTGGCCTTCATTGATGCCGACATCGAAGTGCCCGAGGACTGGCTCACGCTGTTGTTGAGCATCCAACCCGCCGTTCAGGTCGACGTCCTGGGACTGGACCTGCACACCCCGGCCGAAGCCCCGTGGTATGCCAATGCCTGGCAACGCCGCACGTTGCGCCCGAACGATGAAACGTTGAAAACAGTGCGATGGCTGCCCAGTTCCAACCTGTTGATGCGTCGTCCATGGTTCGACAAGGTCCGCGGCTTCAACGAAAACCTGCGCACCGGCGAAGACAAAGATTTCACCATGCGCCTTTCCCACTCTGGCGCACGCCTGCTGTCCGTCAACCAGAGCGTTGCCCTGCATTGGGGTTACGAAAGCAGTTGGCGCGAATGGATGGGCAAGGAGTTCTGGCGTCAGGGAAGTCACCTGCAATTACTGCGCAGCCACGGCATAAATATGCGTTTACTGCGTTTCCCGATGCTGTCAATCATCGCTTGGGTGTTGGATTTCATTGCACTATCCGCCCTCCTCAACGGTTCCCCCCTGCTGGCGGTATTCACGCTGTTCATCACCAGCCTGCCAGCGCTCGCCCAGAGCCTGCGCCAGAGCCTGAAACACCGTGACCTTCGCCTGATGCTGCAACTGTGGGGCCTGCACTGGGTGCGCCTGCACCTGGCCGGTGCCGCGCTCATTTTGAGCCTGTGTCATTGGAATGCCAGGAGGCCGGCCCGTGGCTGAATTCATTTTCTGGTTGTGCCTGCTATTGCCGGTGTATGCCTGGCTCGGCTACCCGCTGCTGCTGACGCTGATCGCGCCGTTGTTCCGTGCGCGGCGTCATGCGCCAGCCCCCCCCATGAATGTCAGCATCATCATCGCCGCGCACAACGAGGCCCAATACATCGAAGAGAAGTTGCGCACCCTGCTCACCCAGGATTATCAGGCGCGCTCGCTACAGATCATTCTGGCCAGCGACGGCTCCACCGACGACACCGTGGCCTGCGCGCACAAGGTCATCGACCCGCGCATCAGCGTGCTCGACCTGCCCCGCCAGGGCAAAGCGGCCACCTTGAATGCCGGCGTCGCCCTGAGCACGGGCGAGATTCTGGTGTTCACCGATGCCGACAACCAATGGTCGACCGACACCCTCGGCCAGTTGCTCGCGCCCCTGGCCGACCCGGAGGTCGGGGCCTGCGCCGGGCACATGCTGATCCCGGTGCCAGGCAAGGGCCTGAGCCTGGGCGACAGCCTTTATCGGCATTACGAAGGCTGGTTGCGCAAGATGGAAAATCGCACCGGCTGCATGGTTTCCGCCGACGGCGCCCTGCTCGCCCTGCGCCGCGAGTTGTTTCAGCACGTGCCGGCGGAGGTCAATGATGACTTCTTTATCAGTACCTGCGCGCCGGTGGCGTTCAAACGCATCGTCTATGTGCCCGGAGCACAAGTGAGCGACCAGGGTGTCGACGAAATCGCCAAGCAATGGCGTCGTCGCCAGCGCGTCACCGTCGGTGGCCTGCAAAGCCTGGCCCAGCGCCGGGAGATGCTGAACCCCTGGCGGTATGGCCTGTATGCGATTGCCCTGATCAGCCACAAGCTGATTCGACGCCTGGCGCCGATCCTGTTGGTGCCGTTGCTGTTGAGCAATGTCTGGCTGTGGAATGTACATGGCTTCTATCGCCTGAGCCTGATCGCGCAGCTGCTCGGTTACGCGATGGCCATTGTCGGCCTGCTGGATGTGCAACACCGTTTGCCCAAACCCTTTCGCCTCGCCGCGTTTGTTCTGGTGACCCTGGCCGGGATGAGTATCGGTCTTTGGCAGTTCTTGCGCGGCCAGCGGTACGCGCAATGGAACCCCGAGCAAAATCGTTGAAAGGACCGTGCCATGGCGATCAAACAATTATTAAAACGCACCAGTGGCTGGCTTTATCTCAACTCGCCCGTAGGCCGTCATCAACTGCACGGTGCCGGGGTGATCCTGATGCTGCATCGGGTGCTGGCCAATGACCGTGCCGCCGACCTGCCCCATCGCAATGAACTGTGCGTGGGGCCGAAGGCATTCGAACATCTGCTCGCCTGGTTGAAAAAGAACTTCGACTGCGTGCCTCTGATGGAGATCTTGCAACCGGGCGCCATCAGGACCGGACGACCAAAAATCGCGCTGACCTTCGACGACGGCTGGCGCGACAACGCGCTGAATGCCTTCCCGTTGCTGAAAAAGTACCAGGTGCCGGCGAGCATTTTTCTCTCCACCGATTTCATCGGCAGCCGACAACGCTTCTGGTGGGAAAGCCTGGGGGAAACCCTGTGGCATAGCCACGGTGAAAAAGCCCGGACGCATTTGATTGACTGCCTGCAACAGATCGGGCGACCGTTACCGGTACTGCTCGATGATCTGGATGTGCAGCGCCGTAGCCTGGCGCTTTTGCATTTTCTGCAAAGTCTGAAAAATCTGCCGTCGGGCGAACTGAATCGGCTCACCGATCAATGCCCTGAAGAGTCGTTGCCCCAGGCCCTGGACTGGCATCAGGTACGCGCGCTGGAAGCCAGCGGGTTGATCCGCTTCGGTCCACACGGCGCCAGCCATGCGATTCTCACCGACCTGGACGACCAACGTCTGGATGAAGAACTGAGCCGCAGCCGCAATGCCCTGCTCAACGGTTGCAACCGACCGCTGCCGGTCTACTGCTACCCCAATGGCGACCATGATGCGCGGGTGCGCGAACACGTGGCGGACCACGACTTCCCGTTTGCCCTGGGCACCGACCTCGGGATTTATCGGGGTATCAGCGATCCATTGGCCTTGCCGCGAATCGGCATCAGCCATCGCACGGCGCGCAATCCGGAGTTGCTGTCCTGGCGCATCTACCGCGGAGCCAGGCCATGAGTCGCAGTCATTACCTCAAACACCTGGCCCTGAGCATGGGCACCAAACTGGCGATGATCGGCCTGCGGCTGCTGCGCAACGTATTGCTGGCGCGGATTCTGGGGCCCAGCGAGCGCGGTCTGTTTGCGTTGCTCAGTACCCTGCCCGATTTGATCAGCGCCGCCACCAGCGGCGGGCTGAATTCGGCGGTGGGGTATCAGGCGGCCAAGCAACGGCCCATGGGATTGTTGTTGAGCCAGGTGCTGGTGTTCGGTTGTCTGCTGGCGGGTTTGCTGACGTTGCTAGTGGTGGCGCTGGTGCGGGAATTCGGTGGTGAACTCGACATCACCACGCAACTGGGATTGCTCGCCTGGCTGTTACTGCTGGCGGTGCCGCTGACCGTGCTCAAGAGCGGCCTGCTGACCTTGCACAATGCGTCGGGCGGTGTGGTGGCGTTCAATGCCTTGCGGCTGGTGGAATCCCTGGCGCCACTGCTGCTGTTTCTGGCCTTGTTCTGGATGTGGAAAGACGCAGCCCTGGAAGCGGCGCTGATCAGTTGGCTGGCCGGCCTCAGCCTGGTGGTGCTGGCCGGGTGGTTCTGGCTCAAGCGCGCTCAGCCCTTGAAGTTGCAGTGGGACCGTGCCAGCCAGAATGAACTGCTGCGCTACAGCGCTCGCAGCCATCCGGACCTGTTATTCCAGCAAGTGATTCTGCGCTCCGATTACCTGTTCATCGGCGCCCTGCTCGGCAGCACCGCGTTGGGGCATTACGCCATGGCCAGCGCCGCTGCCGAGTTGCTGCTGATCGTCCCGGAAGCGGTGACCACGCCGCTGATGAAACGCCTGCTGCAACAGGACGAAGGCATGGATCGCCTGACGCCGTTGGCCCTGCGCCTGACCGCCACGGTGATGCTCGGCGCCTGCCTGACCATGGCGGTGATCGGTGAATGGCTGATCGTCACGCTGTTTGGTGTTGCCTATCAGCCGGCTTACCCGGCATTGCTGGCGTTGCTGCCCGGGCTGCTCGGCCTTTGCTATGCGAGCATCCTGCGCCTGGACTTGCTGGGCAAAAACCGCCCCGGCACGATTTCGCTGTTGATGGGCCTCGGCGCGTTGCTGAACCTGGCCCTGAACCTGTTGCTGATCCCGATTTACGGCATCGTCGGCGCCGCGACTGCATCGTCCATCGTCTACCTGGCGGTTACCCTCGCGCTGCTGGTGATGTATTGCCGGTTGAGTGGCGTACCGGTCTGGCAAACCCTGATCATCCTGCCCAGCGATGTGGCGCCGATGCTTCAGATGCTGCAACGGAAATCGGCATGAAACGCCTGATGCTGCTGTTGAGCCTGGGCCTGGGTTTGAGCGCCCAGGCGGCGCCCATGCGCTGGGCTGATATTCGTGACGGCAGCCTGTACCTGCAAACGGATCGCCCCGACACGCTGACTGTTCGCTGGGCTCCGGCGTGGCAGGCCGATGCCAACGAAGAACGCCTGTACCTGCTCGACGGCAACGGCAACCTCAAGGGCGAGCGCCTGATCGCCGCCAGTGAAACCCGAGGCAAGCAGAGTTGGCCACTAGCGCCGAGTGCCGCCAGTTATCGACTGGAAATTCCGGGCTACAGTTTCCGCCGCTACACGATCGAACACGACGAACACACCGTGGCGTTGTTCGCCCCGGCCAAGGTGCATTTCAGCGCCGAAACCCGTGGCGGCGATGAGCTGTATTTCAAGGTCGCACCCAGGGAACACGCTGTACTGGCCGGCAAGTTTCATGGTGGGATCAACGCCCTGCAGGCCCAGCGCGTGAGCGACAACAAACAGTTGTCCCTGGCGCTGAAACCCCATCGCGCCTATTGGCAGTTCGATCAGGTGGCATTGCCCGTCACTCAGGACGAACAGGTCTGGCGCCTGCGCCTGCAAGGCAGCGGCAAGGTCGCGTTCTGGCTCGATGGCACGGCGAATCTGTTTGCCCAGAAACCGCAGCAGCTCAAACCGCTGCGCGAGGACGATGGCCAGACCCGCTTGACCCTGCACAAAGAGATGCTCGGCCCTACCCCGAACCTGGGCATTTATTTGCCCTACGTGCTGCCCCCTCAATCCAGTTTCGCAGCGCTCGACGCCCTCAAGCCTCAGGCGGGCACCTATTACAGTTTCGTTGACGTCACCGCGCAAAATCCGCACCACGAAGATGCGTTCCGCCAGCTCTATCAGAACCGCTTCGGCATCACGCAGGACCTCACGCTGTTGGCCGGCAGCCAGCGTCAGGCGGATTTGCGCGCCGACACTCAAAGCAACGCCGGCCTCGACGCCTGGCTCGCCGCCACTCGCGCCCTCGGCGGCACCGGTACGCACTACATCGCGTTCGCCGACGAGCCGAACCTCAACTACCCGAGCTACGCCGACTACCAGTCGATTTTCAACAGCATGGCCCGGCAGGTGCGCAGCGATCCGGCCAACGCCAAGGCCGGTGTGCGCATCGCCATGCCCGCCACGTCGCGCTTCGTCAACGGCCCGTTCGCCGACAACGCCGCCGACAAGCGCGGCATCGATTGGGCAAGGCGCCTATTGGCCGAATCCGGTGAGCAGATCGACGCCCTCGCCTGGCACGAATGGATGATTCGCGACCTGTTGGCGACGCGGGTCTACCGCGACAGCGTGCGCCGTGCCGCCGAGCTAGTGGGCCTCGATGCCAAAGGCCGGCCACGCAAAGCCTTGCTGCTGGATCAGACCAACCTGTCCAGCGGTTCAAGCCTGAGCCCCTATGATCAGGAAACCCACTTTGCCTCGATGTGGTGGACTTCGGTGGTCATCAATTCGGCGCAGGATGGGTTGCTGGACATGCTCAACTGGTTCCAGGCCGCCGACGAGCCGACCTACCCCAAAGGCATGGTGCGGGTGCTGGGCGGGGATCGTTTCGAACTCAAGCCGGTGGGCCTGGCCCAGCAATTTATCCAGCAGCACTGGCTGAAAAACGTCATGCGCCTGGACAACGACGCTTTCGAAGTCGATGTGCTGGCCATGGCCACCGAACGCCAGCGAAGTTTACTGGGGGTCAACAAGGGGGTGCGCTTGCAGCGTGTCGATCTGGGCGGGGCGACGTGCCCGCTGGCCAAGGGAGCGCTGGTGTATTTCGGTGCCGACAACCGCAGTCGCAGCGCTCAGTTCACCTGTCACGACGGTCGTGTCAGCTTCGACCTACCGGGCGAAACCCTGTTCGCCTTGAGCTGGAGCGCCTCATGAACGCCGCCAACTTGCATCACCACGACCGTGCCGCTCTCGACCGCGCGTTCCACCACGCCCGCGATGACCGGTCTCTGTCAGGAGGCAATGATATGAATGCCTTGGAAAAACTTCGCCAACACATCAAACGAAAAGGCCTGCGTGCAACGGTCCGGCTCCTTTGGAGGCGCTACATGTTCGTTCACTGGGAACTTCTGTGGATGAAGCGTGACCTGGTCAGCCCGGTCCCGCCCCATCAGCTCAAGCCTTACCCACCGCTACAGTTGAAGACCATCACCGTGCACAACACCGCAGCCTTCGCCCGTCACTTTGGCGACCGGGTCAACATCATGGAAGAGCTGGCCACCGAGGGTTACACCGGACACATGTATCTGGATGGCAAAGGCGACGCGGTGGCTTTCATCTGGGGCAGCACCCGGGATTACCACGACCGGCATTTCTACGGCTGCACGTTCCCGGTAAAAAAAGGCGAATTCTTCGAATTCGGCGGCGAACTGGCTCGCGCGTATTGGGGCACCACGCTCTCGGTGGACCTGCAACTGCGACTCTGGAAAGCCATGCAGGCCCAAGGTTGCCACACGGTCGTGGATGTCTGCGATGCTCGCAATGTACCGGCGCTGAAACTGCATATTCGCATGGGCTATCAAGAGCAAGGACGCATCCAGCACGTCTATCGATTATTCGGTCGCTGGCGTTTCTTCCATGAGACCCGTTACAGCGACTCACGCCTGGATGCGCTACGCAAACCGTCCCGTTCACCTGTTCCTGAGTCAGTGGCGTGAAAATATGATGGCTCGATTCGAATGGCGCACCTCGCTGTGCGCCCCGGACTTTCCGGCAGCTGCTTATGAGGGGTTGCGCAGGCGCGTGACGGACCATACGCCGTTCAACACCCTCGCCTGGCTGTGCGCATCGGAACAGGCACTGACCGCCGGGGAACGTTTGCACGTTCTGCTGGGCTGGCAAGGTGATGAACTGGTCTTGTGCCTGCCGCTGGTAGCATCCGTGGAGCGCTTTGGAAAGCTGCCATTTCGGGTCTTGCGTCACCTCGGTTATCCCCTCACCGATCGCCTGGCCCTGCTCACCTGCCTCGATGCCGACAGCATGCGCAAGGCGCTGGTGATCATCCGCCGTCACTTGCCCCATGCGATGCTGCAACTCAACGAATTGTCCGAACCCATCGGCGAAGAAAGCACGCTGACCGCATGGATGGCTCACAGCTCCACCGGCGAGCGTCGCATCAGTTGCCGGGTGCCGGTGCATTTGATCAGCGATATCGACCGCCAGGAAGTCTCCGGCGACCCGCGCTACAAACTGCGCCGGGCGCGTAAACGCATGTTGGCTTATGGTGCCCAGGTCCGACGCGTCACCCCTGACGCGGCCACTATCGGGCCTTTATTGCAGGCCCTCAGCGAAGTCGAAGCGCAGAGCTGGAAAGGTGTCGAAGGCCTGGGGATTTTCACCAGCAACCGAAGCCGACAATGGATCAACCTGGCCTTCACCGCCCTCGCCAGACAGGGGCTGATGCGAGTGGTACTGCTGGAGCTGGACGGACGTTGCATCAGCTACCGACTCGGGTTGTTGGAACAGGGCCGGCTGTACGACTATAACCTGGCGTTCCTGCCCAAATATGCCGATCTGGGCAGCGGTCGTGTGTTGCTCGAAGAGTGGATTCGCTGGGGCCTGGACGACAACTGGCACTGGATCGACGCTTCGCGGGTCAGCCTGATGAACTCCAGCCATCAACTCCAGGAGCGCATGACCGGGCAACTGGAGCACTGGCGCTGGAGCTTCTACTCCTGGCGCCCCAGTGGCCTCGCTCTGGGGTTAGCCATGCGGCTCTGGCACCGGGTAAAACCCTGGCTGAAAAAATGGCGGGACTGGCGTGCAGCGGCGCTGGTTGTTCCTGTCACCACTCCTACTCCCGCGCCCGCCGACAAAGGCCCTGCGCCCATTGAAAAAACCAAGGAGGGTGAACATGCCTCGCCAAGTCATAGTCAACGCTGACGATTTCGGCCTCAGCCTGAGCGAAAACGCGGTGATCCTCGGTGCCTTCCAGGCTGGGGTCATCAGTTCCGCTACCGCCATGGCCAACATGCCGGCGTTCGAGGAGGCCTGCGTCCTGGCCCGGCAACCGTTGCTCCAGGGGCGAATCGGCTTGCACTTCAACCTCACCTATGGCCGGCCGTTGAGCCCGTCGATTCTCGCGCGTTCGACGTTCTGCGACAGCCAGGGCATGTTCGATCTCGACCTGCCCCGCCACAGCCTTTGGCTCAACCGCCTGGATCGCGAAGCGGTGCTGGAGGAACTCCAGGCTCAATGGCAACGTTGCCTGGATAACGGCCTTCTCCCAAGCCACATCGATTCCCATCAGCACGTGCACAACATCTGGCCCATCGGCGAAATCGTCGCGCGCTTTGCCGCCTACCAAGGGGTGCCCGTGCGACTGGCGCGCCATCTGGGAAATAACCTGAGTGTGCCCAAGCGGATGTTCAAGACATTGCTCAACCATCGATTGAACCGCCTGGCCGGAGCGACTGCCCAGTACGTATGCACCCCGGTAGACCTGCGCAACGTGGCGATGCCGATCGACGGCCTGTTGGAAATCGTCGTCCACCCGACCCATATCGGCGCCGATTTTGGCGATATCTATTTAAACCCCGGAGAGTCTCTGGCTCACATGCTGGAGCTGCGTCTTCCGGGCATTCCGAGGGTGTCCTATGCCGCAGTGCCTAGGACGTTCGAAGAGGAACCGCAGTACTCGATTGACCTACGAACGTTGCAACCTTGATTAACCGCCATTGAAAAAAACGTTCCCCACCCAACCCTGGCTTCAGCCACGGAGGACTTCATGAGCGCCATCGCCAAGCTTCGCGAACGAATCAAACAAAAAGGCCTGCTGCATACGCTCCAGACGCTCTGGAAGCGCTATGTGTACTTTCACCGAGAACTGTTGTGGCTGGGGCGCGATCTGGTCACCCCGGTGGCGCCGCACAAACTACGGCCCTATACGGGTTTGAAGCGGGTGACGATTACCCGGGAGAACGCCATCGCTTTCACCAAGTATTACGGTAACCGCGTCAAGGCCATGGCCCAGATCGCCTCCGAAGGTCACACCGGGCACATGTATGTGGACGAGGCAGGTGATGCCATCGGATTCATCTGGGGCAGCCTCAGTGACTACTTTGACCAGCATTATTATGGCTGCTGGTTCCGGGTCAAACCCGGTGAGTTTTTCCAGTTCGGCGGTGAAATGATCCCTCTCTACTTCGGCTCCAGCCTGTCGGTGGACGCCCAGTACAATATCTGGGGTGCGATGCGGGACCAAGGTTGCGACAAGGTCATGGACGTCTGCGATGTCCGCAACATCCAGGCCATGAAAATGCACCTGCGCATGGACTACCAGGAACAGGGGCGAATCACCCACGTCTACGACCTGTTCGGCCGCTTTCGCTTCTTCCGCGAAACCTACTACAGCGGCTCGCGGCTGACTGCGCTGCGCAAACCGGAACAGCAGACAGTGACTGCGGCGCAGGCGTGATGGGTTTTGCGTCCGACTCAGACCAATGTGGGAGCGGGCTTGCTCGCGAAAGCGGTTTGCCAGACAACATTAATATCGACTGACACGCCCTCTTCGCGAGCAAGCCCGCTCCCACATTTGACCGCACCTCCCTGTGGGAGCGGGCTTGCCCGCGATAGCGTCAGTCAGTGCAGCTCATTTCTCAGATCCGACACTCAGCGCTTCACCGCCACCAACGTGTAACACAACGGCAACTGCGCCTTTTGCTGCTGATACCGATCGTAGAGTTCTTCGCGGTTGGAGTGCGGGTATTCCTTGAAGTGGCTGATTTGCAACCCCGCCTCGACGGCACCGGTGAGAATGGCGCCCAGGGTGTGGACGAACCAGTAGGAGGCTGAGGCCGGCTGTTCGACTTTGCCCTCGTAAACGATCGGCTGGTTCTGGACGAAAGGTTCGCTGCGAAAATACGAGCTGTCCGGGCGATAGGGATCGGCTGACTCGGGGTCGAACATTTCCAGGAACGGATGGGTTTCGTACACCACCAGGCTGCCGCCGGGCTTGAGGGTTTGCGCGACATGGCGCAAGAATTCGCTGATGTCGGGCATCCAGTTCAAGACGCCGATGGTAATCAGCGCCACGTCGAAGCGCTGGTGTAGATCAGTCGGCAGATGATGGATGTCCGCCTCGATGAATTCGGGCTCATGGGGCGAACGGGATGCCAGCTCCCGGGCCTGATCGAGAAAGGCCTCCGACTGGTCAATGCCCACGACACGGCGGGCCCCCAGCGCAAACAGTGAAAGACTTTCGCGTCCGTTGTTGCAGCCGAGCTGCACCACATCCTTGCCGGCGACGCCGACCTGTTGAAGCAACCCGCTGAGGGTGTCATCCAGGCAGGAAAAATCGCCATGGCTCACGGCACTCAAACAGGCCCGCCACTCAGGGGCGTCTTTGTGGTGTTGGGCGGAGTCATTCCACGCATCGCGATTGCTGGCGATGGCTTTTTCTTTTGTCGGCATTTCCATTGCACGCTCCAGAATTCGGGCCTTTGATTGGCCGGCAAGAGTCTGGATCAGTGTCAACAAAACTACCATTCGAGCTTTGTTGCGATCTTGTAATCACCGGTGATGCGAACCCTCTTCGCCTTGATTCAACCGCTCACGCAAGAACTCGATCAGCGCCTGCACCGGTCGTGACCTCTGGCGATGCTGCGGGTAGACCGCCGACAAGGTCAGCGCCTCGGGGCGCAAATCATCCAGCACCGGCACGAGTCGGCCGTCTTCCAGGGCCGACCCGACGATGAAGGTCGGCAAGTACGTGATGCCCATGCCGGCGATGGCCGCGTCCTTGAGCAATTCACCATTGTTGACCCGCATCCGCCCAGTGACGTTGACGTTCTGCGGCTTTCCCCGCCCCTCGAAACGCCATTGCACCTGACGACCGTGGCCGTAAGGCAGGCAATCGTGGGTGTGCAAATCCTCAGGTTTAAGCGGCGTGCCACGCTCGGCAAGATACATCGGGCTGGCACAGTACAGCCGCTCGATGGAGGCGAGGCGTCGGGCGATCAGTGTCGAGTCTTCCAGCACGCCGATGCGCAATGCCAAATCATAACCCTCACCGAGCAAATCCACGGGTCGATCACTCAGATCGACTTCCACGGTGACATCGCGATAACGCTGCAAAAACTCCGGTAACAGACAACCCAGATGCGCCACGGCAAACGACAACGGCGCGCTCAAGCGAATAGTGCCGCGAGGCTCGGTGGTCTGGCCGGCGATGCCCTGCTCCACTTGCTCGACTTCGCTGAGCAGGCGCAGGGCTGATTCGTAATAACTCTGCCCCAGCGGCGTGACGTCCAACCGCCGGGTCGAACGGTTGAGCAGGCGCACGCCGAGGCGCTCTTCCAGCTGCATCAGGCGGCGGCTGACGAACTGCTTGGACAACCCTAGTTGATCAGCCGCCGCGGTGAAGCTGCCGGAGTCCATGACCTGGCAAAACATACGCATATCTTCGAACGGGTTCATTGTCGCGCCCTGGTTGACAGCCAAACGCTTTATAGCCGTTTTTTTCGTTTCTGACTCCCCAAATCTAAAGATCAAAAGATCGCAGGCTTCGCCAGCTTCTACGGGAACTGAGTACAGACGGGTGTACCCAATCATGTAGGAGCTGGCGAAGCCTGCGATCTTTTAAAGCGGCCGGCCGAGACCGGCAGCCATACCACTTACTTCGCGGTGAACGTCGTGTAGCTGTTGATCAGGTTGCGGTAGTTCGGGATGCGCTGGGACAACAGGTTGGCCAGGCCTTCCATGTCGTTGCGCCAATCGCCCTGCAACTCGCAAGCCACGGAGAACCAGTTCAACAGTTGCGCACCGGCAGCCGACATGCGAGCCCACGCCGCTTGTTGCACCGTAGTGTTGAAGGTGCCGGAAGCGTCGGTTACCACAAACACTTCAAAACCTTCAGCCAGTGCCGACAACGTCGGGAACGCCACGCACACGTCAGTTACAACACCGGCAATGATCAGCTGCTTGCGGCCGGTGGCCTTCACGGCTTTGACGAAGTCTTCATTGTCCCAGGCGTTGATCTGGCCCGGGCGTGCAATGAACGGAGCGTCCGGGAACTGCTCTTTGAGCTCCGGCACGATCGGGCCATTCGGGCCGCTGTCGAAACTGGTGGTGAGGACGGTCGGCAGGTTGAAGAACTTGGCGATGTCGCCCAGGGCAAGCACGTTGTTCTTGAATTCGTTAGGCGAGAAATCCTGCACCAACGAGATCAGGCCCGTCTGGTGATCAACCAGCAATACCACTGCATCATCTTTGTTCAGACGTTTGTAAGGAACGTTGCTCATGTGAAACTCCTCGGGGGATGGACTTACCTCAGGGGCGCCGACACACCAGACCGGCGCATTGTTTAATCACTAGAAGGCAAAACACGAGCAGCCAAACGCGCCCCAGAACCCCTGGAAATCGCTGACCGGCGCGTTCGACAAACGCGCCCGCTCATGGCTGTGGGAATGCACCGCGCACGGCCCGCTGCACTGGTGAACCTGCGCCTGCATCGGTGAAGCCGGACGCCAGTGACCCGGCACCTTGACCACCGGTGACCAGTCCGGCAGCACTGGCACGCTGGCCGGGCCGAGTTTTTCGAAGTCACCGGCGGCGTACACCACCTTGCCGCCAACCACGGTCAACACCGACTCGATCCACTTGATCGCTTCTTCCTCGACGCTGAAGAAGTCGGCGCTCAGGGCGGCGACATCGGCCAGTTGTCCGACTTTGATCTGGCCTTTCTTGCCCTGCTCCGACGAGAACCAGGCACTGCCGTGGGTGAAGAGCTCCAGCGCGGTCTGCCGGGTCAACCCTTCACTGTGCAATTCCAGCCCGCCGACGGTGCGACCGCTGACCATCCAGTACAAAGAGGTCCAAGGGTTGTAGCTGGATACTCGAGTCGCATCGGTGCCGGCCCCCACCGGTACACCCTCGGCCAGCATGCGCTTGATCGGTGGCGTGTTTTCGGCAGCCTTGGCGCCGTAACGCTCGGCGAAATACTCACCCTGGAACGCCATGCGGTCCTGGATCGCGATGCCGCCGCCCAGCGCCCTCACCCGCTCGATGTTCTGTGGGGTGATGGTTTCGGCGTGGTCGAAGAACCACGGCAAGCCATTGAAGGGAATGTCGCGGTTGACCTTCTCGAACACGTCGAGCATGCGGCTGATGGATTCGTTGTAAGTGGCGTGCAGACGGAACGGCCAGCGCTGCTCCACCAAATGCCGGACCACTGGTTCCAGCTCGTCTTCCATGGTTTGCGGCAGGTCCGGACGCGGCTCGAGGAAGTCCTCGAAATCCGCCGCCGAGAACACCAACATTTCCCCGGCGCCGTTGTGTCGCAGGAAGTCGTCGCCCTGATGCAACTTGACGCTGCCGGTCCAGTTCTTGAAGTCGGTCAGTTCTTCCTTGGGCTTCTGCGTGAACAGGTTGTAGGCGATGCGCACGGTCAGTTGCTGGTCCTTGGCCAACTGCTCGATCACCGCATAGTCGTCCGGATAATTCTGGAAACCACCGCCGGCGTCGATGGCACTGGTCAGGCCAAGGCGATTGAGTTCGCGCATGAACTGGCGGGTCGAGTTGACTTGATATTCCAGCGGTAACTTCGGCCCCTTGGCCAGGGTCGAGTAAAGAATCATCGCGTTGGGCCGCGCCACCAGCATGCCGGTCGGCTCGCCGTTGGCATCACGCACAATCTCGCCACCCGGCGGGTTCGGCGTGTTGCGGGTGTAACCGGCAACTCGCAACGCGGCGCGGTTGAGCAAGGCGCGGTCGTACAAGTGCAGCACGAACACCGGTGTATCGGGCGCGGCCTGGTTGAGTTCTTCCAGGGTCGGCATGCGTTTTTCGGCAAACTGGAATTCGTTCCAGCCACCCACCACCCGAACCCACTGCGGCGTCGGCGTGCGGTCGGCCTGATCCTTGAGCATGCGCAACGCATCGGCCAGGGACGGCACGCCTTCCCAGCGCAATTCGAGGTTGTAGTTCAAACCACCGCGGATCAGGTGCAAGTGCGAGTCGTTGAGACCGGGGATGACGCAACGGCCCTTGAGGTCAATGACCTGCGTGCCCGAACCGCGCAGGGCCATGGCGTCGGCATCGGTACCAACCGCGACGAAGCGGCCGTCGCTGATCGCCACGGCGCTGGCGAGGGGGTTTTCACGGTCAACGGTATGAAACTGGCCATTGAACAGAATCAGATCGGCGTTCATCGCGTTTCCTTAAGGCTGTGTGGAATGGGACTGGCCGGCTTCCAGCCAGGGCGCGAACAAACGCGTGGCCAGTGGCATAAAGACGTACACCACCGACAGGACGATGGTCAGGGTGATCAGGAAAGTGGCGACCACGTAGTTGGACAGAAAGGCATTGAGCTGCAACAGCGGCCCCCAAAGCAGCGGCACCAGCAAGGTGTGCGGCAAAATCACCAACAGCGTCACCACGGCCTGCTTCCAGCGCGGCGGTGGCGAGCCGGCCTCAACCAGCGGCGAGAACCAGAATTCATTGACCGGATTGACCTCGGTCTGATCGCCGTCGGCCAGCATCGGCGCGGCTTCATCGACCAGCGCCTGGCGTTGCGGCGAGTCGAGCCAGCGCTGCATCGCCTCAGTGGAGCAAAAACGCAGCACGCAGGTGAACAGGTCGAGGCCACCGCTCTTGCCGCGAATCACATCCACACCCAAGTGTCCTTCGCGTTGCCCGGCCACGCTGACGATGTTGCGCAGCCAGGCTTCATAGTCCGCTTCAAAACCGGCCTTGACCCGGTGCTTGACGATCAGTGTCACGATCTCATCGATACGATTGGAATCAGGCATAACGGAGGGCTCCGGCGAGACGAGCATTGAGCGCCAGCCGTCCCGGCCCGGCGATGAAAATGCTGGTGAACAGAATCAACAGCAGCCAACCGAACTGCCCTTCGGCCACACTCCATTGCGGATGCACGATCAACAGCGCCACCAGCAGCACAAACAAAATGGGCAGGCACGCCAGACGCACAAATACGCCGGCGACGATCAGCAATGGGCACAGCACTTCGGCGAAGATTGCCAGGATTAGCGTGAGGTGAGCGTCGAGGTGGAACGGGTCTTCGATGCGTTGCAATTCGGCGCTGTAATCGAGCAACTTCGGCAAGCCATGCACGCCCAGCAGAAACAGCGCGCCACTGACCCGCAGAAACAGCAGCCCGATTTCCCGCGCCTGTTCATCCCATTGCGAAGCGTTCATGACTCACCCCTGTTCAATCATTGGATTGAATAGTGCCGCCAAGGGGTAGGGAAAAATTGAATGTACGTGCTCTCTTTGTACCGCGGGCATCTGTGGCGAGGGAGCTTGCTCCCGCTGGGCTGCGAAGCGGCCCCAAAACCATTCGACCCAATTACATCAGGTAGACCGCGTGTACAGGGTTTACGACTGCTGCGCAGCCGAGCGGGAGCAAGCTCCCTCGCCACAGGGATCAGCGTTTGACCTCAGGTTATAGGGCCGGGTTGGCCTTCAGCTCCAGACTATCCAGCGCCCGACTCACAGCCAGTTCACCCAGCATGATGAGCTGCGCGACACCCAGTATCGTATTGCGCTGCGGCCCCTCCAGAAACCCGGCACAGTCACTGGCAATCACCTTGGCCGAGGCAAAGGATTCGCTGGCATTGGCCAGTAGCTCTTCGATGTCGATATTGGGGGCGACGGTATAAATCGTGCTCGGTTTGCGCGGGGTCTTGGGGTCGGACGGTTTGAAGTAGTGATCGAGAGCACGCTCGGCGGCTTCGTTGAGTTTTTTGGGATCGAGGGGATCGTAGGGGGAAACGTCGTCGGTTTCTGGCGGGTTAGGTGTGGCTTTGAACATGGTGAATCTCCTTTGGGAAATAGCACCACCAGAACCTGTCGCTAAACAAATAAGGGTGGCGGCTGTATGCAGGTTAGCGAACCGGTCAAAGGCACCCGGTAGACCCGAGGGTCTCCCGCATACAGCCACCATAACGCAATTGCAGACGTCAAAAGTCTGCAATGAAGTCTGGAGCACTGATGCACTTTGAATAGTCCGAGTCGCTAAACCCGATCGCTGATTGGCAGCGATGCGGAAACGATAAAGACCAGGCCCAAAGCGCACAAGCCGGCGGATTCTGGCGCAGTCGTAGGCAACGGCGCAAGGATCTGTAGCTTTCAGGAAGTAACGCTAAACACCATTAAACACAGCCCTCGAATCAACACACATTCCCCTGTGGGAGCGGGCTTACTCGCGAAGGCGGTGTGTCATTCAACGGTGTTGTCGACTGGACCACCGCCTTCGCGAGCAAGCCCGCTCCCACAGGGTTTTGTGCGTGTTCACTTACTGCTCAAGCACAAAAAACGGCCCGAAGGCCGTTTCGTATTGAATCCGGTCAGACGGCCGGGGCTGCCTTCAATTCCAGACTATCCAGCGCCCGGCTCACAGCCAGTTCACCCAGCATGATGAGCTGCGCGACGCCCAGTATCGTATTGCGCTGCGGCCCCTCCAGAAACCCGGCACAGTCACTGGCGATCACCTTGGCCGAGGCAAAGGATTCGCAGGCATTGGCCAGTAGCTCTTCGATGTCGATGCCCGGGGCGACGGTGTAAATCGTGCTCGGTTTGCGCGGGGGCTGATTGGCGCCGTCGGGGTCGGACGGTTTGAAGTAGTGATCGAGAGCACGCTCGGCGGCTTCGTTGAGTTTTTTGGGATCGAGGGGATCGTAGGGGGAAACGTCGTCGGTTTCTGGCGGGTTAGGTGTGGCTTTGAACATGGTGAATCTCCTACAAGAAATGGAGCCACCAAGACCTGTCGCTAAACAGGTAAGGGTGGCGGCTGCACGCAGGTTAGCGAACCGGGTGTAGGCGCCCGGCAGACCCGAAGATCTCCCGCGCACAGCCGCCATGACATCAATCGCAGACATGAACAATCTGCAAGAGAGTTTGGAGCGCTGTTGCGCCTACAAAGGTTCGGGTCGCTAAACCCGATCGCTGATTCGTCAGCGACCGGGAAACAATAGAGCCCGGCCATTAGGCACACAAGCCGGCGGATTCTGGCGCAGTCGTAGGCAACGGCGCAAGGATCTGTAGCTTCCCGGAAATCATCTTCAACACTATTCAACAAATCTGTCAGACAGACACAGATTCTTGTGGGAGCGGGCTTGCCCGCGATAGCGGTCTGCCAGTCGACATCAATGCAGGATGTGCCGACGTCATCGCGGGCAAGCCCGCTCCCACAGTGTTTGAGGAGTTTCGAAACCTGTATTTGCAGCCTTAAACCACCGGAATATCCAGCGCCACCGACATGAACTGACTGATCCGCGAACGCAACCAGCGCTCCGCAGGATCGTTGTCATGCACCCCGCTCCACGCCATCGACAACTGCGCGGCGTCGATAGGAAACGGCGGATCTTCGGCGCGCAAGGTACATCCCTCGACCAGCGCACACGCAGCGTAATCCGGCACCGTGGCAATCATCTCGGTACCGGCCAACAACGCCCGCAAGCCACTGAATTGCGGCACGCCCAATACAACGCGGCGAGAGCGGCCGACCTTGGCCAGATCCATATCGATGTTGCCGCTCAGGTCACCGGAGAACGACACCATCGCGTGCGGCCGTGCGCAATATTCGTCGAGGGTCAGCGGCCCTGGACGATCGTCGCCGCGCAGTACTTTGCAGGGAATGTCGCGCAACTTCTTGCGTTTGGCGTTGGCCGGCAGATCGGTGGTGTAGCTGACGCCTACCGAGATTTCGCCGGAGGCCAGTAACGCCGGCATCAGCAGATAATTGGCGCGGCGCACGACCACCACGATTCCCGGCGCTTCTTCTTGCAGTTGCCGTAACAACGGAGGGAACAGACCGAACTCGGCATCGTCTGACAGCCCGATGCGAAACACATCGCAGCTGGTCGTTGGGTCGAATTCCTTGGCGCGGCTGACCGCTCCGGAAATGGTGTCCATCGCCGGTTGCAACTCCTTGAGAATCGCCAGCGCCCGCGCCGTCGGTTCCATGCCGCGACCATTGCGCAGCAACAACGGATCGTCGAACAAATCACGCAGCCGTCCCAGCGCAGCACTCACCGCCGGTTGGCCCATGAACAGCTTCTCGGCGACGCGAGTCAGGTTTTTTTCGAACATCAGAGCTTCGAAAATCACCAGCAGGTTCATGTCGACGCGGCGCAGATCGTTACGGTTCATATGCACAATCCCATGGTGTTTTCGGCCAGGCACGAAGGTTGACGAGCATCTGACTTTACTCGAGACGGCCCGCCCGGATCGAGGAATTAACAACGTTTAACTCGCAAGCCAAAGCCCTCGCGACCAAGAATGAAGCCTTCTACGCAGACTTGTTTTTCAGACAAGGGAACGTGCTGACCCACCGTGCAGTGCACCCGCGCGCGCCCATCGACACGGACATTGGCCATGGCTCTCATTCAGCAAAACGCGATCAAGGCGTGTGCCATTGAAACGCAAAAAAAAACCACGGGCGGCCTTAGCCCCTGGCGTGAAACTCTGGTCAAGCAACTGATCCTCGACCACCTCGACGCCCCCCTGGAAGTGACCGAACTGGCACGGGCCTGTGCCCTGTCGCGCAGTCATTTTTCCCGTGCATTCAAGTGCAGCATCGGTGTTTCACCGCAGGACTGGATCCGACAGCAACGCATCGCCCGGGCCAAGCATTTGATCCAGAACACCGACATGACCCTGACGCAAATCAGCCTGGAATGTGGCTTCTGCGATCAGGCACATTTCTCCCATATCTTCACCCGCAGCGAAGGCATCACACCGTTCGCCTGGCGTTGCCGAACGGTGCGTTCTCTTCCCCCTCTCACAATCAAAAGATCGCAGCCTTCGGCAGCTCCTACGGGCGTTCACATAACCGCGTAGGAGCTGCCGGAGGCTGCGATCTTTTGATCTTGATCAGCCCTTGATGAACGCCAGCAGATCTTCGTTGAGTTGATCCTTGTGGGTGTCGGTCAGGCCGTGGGGTGCTCCCGGGTAGACCTTCAAGATGGAGCCCTTGACCAGTTTTGCCGCAGCGATACCGGCGGCTTCGATCGGCACGACCTGGTCGTCGTCGCCATGCACCACCAGGGTCGGCACGTCGAACTTCTTCAGGTCTTCGGTAAAGTCGGTTTCGGAGAACGCCTTGATGCAGTCATACGCGTTCTTGTGGCCGGACATCATGCCCTGCAGCCAGAACCAGTCGATCATGCCTTGGGACGGCTTGGCACCCGGGCGATTGAAACCAAAGAACGGACCGCTGGCCAGATCCTTGTACAGCTGCGAACGGTCGGCCAGGGACGCCTGACGAATACCGTCAAACACTTCCAGCGGCAAGCCGCCAGGGTTGGCTTCGGTCTTGAGCATCAACGGCGGCACCGAGGAAATCAGCCCGGCCTTGGCCACGCGTCCAGTGCCGTGGCGACCAATGTAGCGCGCCACTTCGCCACCGCCGGTGGAGAAGCCGAACAGCACGGCGTTCTGCAGGTCCAGATGCTCGATCAGCTGCGCCAGGTCATCGGCGTAAGTGTCCATCTCATTGCCAAACCATGGCTGGCTCGAACGACCGTGACCACGGCGATCATGGGCAATGACCCGGTAACCTTTCGAAGCCAGGAAGATCATCTGCGACTCCCAGCTGTCAGCGTTCAATGGCCAACCGTGGCTGAAGACGATTGGCTGACCTGTGCCCCAGTCCTTGTAGTAAATCTCGGTGCCGTCTCGGGTGGTAAAGGTGCTCATGGCGATGTCTCCTCATGCATGGTTTTTGTGGCGGTTAATAAGAGGTGCGGACCATTCGTTCAGCCAGGCGTGCCACCCGCTCGCCCAAATGCGCGGCAGTGCGGCGGTCTTCGGGCGGCGGTGCAAGGTCGGGGGACTGTTCGACGTTCGATTGGGCCATGGCCCCCAGCGAACTGCCGAGCCGATTCAACTGCCCATCGAACAGGCCAATGCTGCTGCGCGCCGGCAGCAGGTCGAGGCCGACCCAGATCATCGAGTGCTGGGCGGCGAACACTGCCATCTGCTGCAAGGTGTTGAGCTTGTCGCCGCACAGGCAGCCTGAGTTGGTGAAGCCGGCGGCAAGTTTGTCGCGCCAGGGCTGGGCCAGGTAGAACGAGGCGGTAGCGTCCATGAAGCCCTTGAAGGCTGCCGAAGCACTGCCCATGTAGGTCGGGGCGCCAAAAATGATTGCATCGGCACGGTGTAAGCGTTCCCAGTGATCGTCCACTTCTTCGACCGGAATCAGCCTACAGATGCTACCCAAGTGCCGTTCCACACCCTGGCCCACGGCCTCAGCCATGACCCGGGTGTGCCCGTAGCCACTGTGATAGACCACCACCACGTTGCTCATTCCGGTTCCTCCAGAAGGGTTCATCCTTTTTGCGGCACGCTTTTTGGTGCAAGAAGGCCGGTGCCTTCGGTTGAACTTGAAGGGATGGATTTTTGAGCGTAGACCGGACACACGACGAGTTAAACGTTGTTAATTTTCAACGGGGCGCCCACGCACCCGGCCAACACCGCACCCAATAAATACGGGATCGACAAGCGCTGACGGGAATCCAGCAGCCGATGCACACACCGACGAGGTGCACGACAGAGCATTGCACTGCCGAAAAAACCTGAGGAATATGCCCCGATACCGTGCGATAGACGGATGCAAGCAGGAGTGACCCGTTGACCCTTTCTCCCGAACAGGCCATCCATTTCGGCCCTTACCGGATTTACCCCGGACAACGCCTGGTGATGGAGGCCGACCAGCCCTTGCGCCTGGGTCGGCGAGCCATGGACATTCTGTTGATGCTGCTGGAACACGCCGGGCAGGTGGTGAGCAAGCAGCAACTTATCGCCCGGGTCTGGCCCAAAAGCGTGGTGGAAGACATCAACCTGCGGGTGCACATGGCGGCGCTGCGCAAGGCCCTCGGTGATGGTCAGGCCGGCCAGCGCTACATCATCACCGTTGCTCAGCGCGGCTACAGTTTTGTCGCGCCGTTCTCTGTGGAGCACATCGAGCAAAGCCCGAAAAGCGCCGAAAATGGATCGAGCCGGCATAACCTGCCAATCCGTCGGACCCGCATGATCGGTCGTCAGGCTCTGGTCGACAGCGTGATAACGCAATTGACGCGGCAGCGTTTCATCACCCTCGTGGGCCCCGGCGGAATCGGCAAGACCACGGTGGCGCTGCGCGTCGCCGAGCAATTGATCGGCCGCTACCGAGACGGCATTCGCCTGCTGGACCTGGCACCGATCAACGACCCTTTGATGATCACCACGCACTTGGCAACGCTGCTGGATTTATCCTTGCACGACGCCGAACCCATGAGCGGTCTCGCCACGTTCCTGCGCGAACGGCAGATGCTGCTGGTCATCGACAATTGCGAACACTTGATCGATGCCATTGCGTTGCTCAGTGAAAGCATCCTGCGCGCGGCGCCCCAAATGCACATTCTGGCCACCAGCCGCGAGAGCCTGCGGGCCGAAGGCGAGTTCGTGCAGCGCCTGGAATCGCTGGACTGCCCACCGCCCATCGCCGTGCTCGACCGCGCTCAGGCCCTGACGTTTTCGGCGCTGCAATTGTTTGTCGAACGGGCGATGGCCAGCCACGACAGTTTCGAACTGAGCGAAGCCGAACTGCCGCTGGCCATTGAAGTCTGCCGGCGCCTGGACGGGATACCGCTGGCTATCGAACTGGCGGCGGCGCAAGTGGGCAGCCTGGGATTGAGTGGGTTGCTGTCGCAACTGCAAGGCAGTTTTCGTCTGCTCACCCAGGGCTGCCAGACAACCTTGGGCCGCCATCAGACCCTGCGCGCCACACTGGACTGGAGCTTCGAACTGCTCAATGCCTGCGAGCAAACCTGCCTGCGCCGATTGGGCGTGTTCCGGGGTGGTTTCACCCTGGAGTCGGCGGCCGCGGTGATCGTCGGTGAACACCTCGAGCCCGATGTGGTATTCGGCTCGATCACCCAATTGGTCGCCAAGTCGTTGCTGAACGTGGAAGTCGGCGACGAAGAAGTGTTCTACCGTTTGCTCGACACCACGCGCAGCTATGCACTGGAAAAACTCGCCCAGGCCCAGGAATTGCCGGACACCCGCGAGCGCCACGCCGAACGCTGCCTGACCTTGATGCAGCAAGCCCGGAACGACTGGGAGCAGATCTCGAGCGAGCGCTGGACCGAGCGTTACGCCCGCAACCTGGAAGACATCCGTGCTGCACTTGATTGGGGCTTGAATGCTCAAGGGCCGCAGGCCTTGGCGATCCGCCTCGCTGCAACCTCGACGCCGCTGTGGCAGGAACTGTCGCTGCTCAAGGAGCACGGCGTGTATGTGCGCAAAGCTTTGGCGTTGCTCGAAGCGACGCATCAGCCCTGCCCGCGTGTGACCATGACCCTCAAGCTTGCCCTCGGCAGTTCCTGCTACCACACCCTGGGCAGCAGCGACGAAGCCGTCGAAGCGTTCGTCAGCGCCAAACACCTGGCCGAACACTGCAACGATGTGGCCGGTCAGCTCAAAGCGATTTCCGGGCACTTGGCGGTTGATCTTAGTTGCGGCCACTACCAACAGGCCCTGGAGCAGAGCCGACAATTTGAGCGGTTGGGGCTGCACGGTGACGCGGCGTTGTCCCTGAGCACCCAACGCTTGCGGGTTCTGGCCCTGCACTTTGCCGGAGATCAGGCTCTGGCGCGGGAGAATGTCGAACAGGTTATTCAATGCCTCGCCCAGAGCGGTCAACTCAACCGCTTCACCTACTGTTTTGGTGTGCAGTACGATCAAAGCGTCGCAGCCCTGACGATTCTGGCGCGCATTCTCTGGTTACAAGGGCACCCGGAAAAAGCCTGGCGTACCGCACGACAAGCACTCGACATCGCGATGCAGATCAATCATGGCACGTCCATCTGCTACACCCTGGCGCTGGCCGGTTGCCTTATCGCTCACTACAACGGCGACACCCCGGTCGCCCGCGAGCTCCTGAACCTGCTGCTTGAACAGGCGAAGAAACACTCGGTGCTGCTGTTCTACACGTGGGCCAAACATTACGCGCAGGTGATCGAGGGGGCCGATGCGCCCTCGTCATCGCGAGCTAACACCGGGTTGATCAAGGAAATCATGGTCACGCTGGACAGCCGTTTCATCGATGACGCATTGCTGGAACGAGCCGAAAGCGGCGCGGCGGGTTGGAGCACCGCGGAAATTCTGCGAGCCAGGGCCGATGCGTTGCTGGCAGAGGATTGTCCGACCCGGGTCAGTGCGGCCGAGGCCGTGCTGCTCAAGGCGTTAGCCGTGGCAAAAACCCAGGGAGCGCTGGCCTGGGAACTGCGTAGCGCCACGTCACTGGCCCAACTATGGCAGCGTCAGGGACGTTGCCGACAGGCCCATGAGTTGCTGGCGCCGATTTACCAGCGCTTCACCGAAGGCTTTGCTACACCGGACTTGACGAAAGTCCGTCGCCTACTCGACGAGCTGCAGCGACACCTGCCCGGCTGATGTCCCGCGTGCCTGGCTAATGTAGCGGGCATGACGCCGTTCAAAGGCACGCAAATGACCGCTGTGTTCGAGCTTCTCCAAGGCGTAGATACGGGTGGTGTTGAGGAAACGGTAACGGGTCACACCGCTGCCCTGCTCCACCGACAGCAGTGATTTGCGCGCCAGGCTTTCCACCCCTTTAACCACACTGGCAGGCAACAGCACCGCGCAACTGATCACGCCAATCGCCGAATCCAGCGTGAACGCCATCTTGAACACCGCCAGCCGCTGCAACACGGTTTGCTCCAACGGGCTCAGCTGTTCATAGCTCCAGTTCAGTGCGGCTTTCAGACTCTGATGCCGTGGCAGAGCGGTGCGCCGGCCTTGAGTCAACAACTGCAAGCAGTTGCCGAGTTGCGCTTGCAACCCCACCAGCGCCAACGCATCGATCTGCGTCGCCGCCAGTTCAATGGCCAGGGGCAGGCCATCCAGGCGCCGACAGATTTCGCGCACGGCCTTGAGGTCCTGTTGGCGCAGGGCAAACCCTTGCTGACGGGCTCGGGCGCGGCTGACCAACAGCTGCACCGCCGAATAACCCATGGCCTCGGCCACGTTGTATGTCACTGAGGCCGGCGGCACCGCCAGGGCGGGTATATGCAACAGCGTTTCTCCCGCCGCTCGCAAGGGTTCGCGGCTGGTGGCCAGGATCGACAACCGTGGCGCCGAGGCCAGCAAATCGTCCACCACTGCCCGACAGCATTCGAGCAGGTGATCACAATTGTCGAGCACCACCAAGGCATGCCGCTGCTCCAGCGCCGCCCCGCCAACGTCCAGTTCCAGCGTGCGCGACAGATGCTCGACGAGTTGCGCCGGGTCATCGATGGCCGCCAGATCAACCCTCCAGACGCCGTCGCGATAGTGCTGCAACAGCAGCTCAGCCACGCGTAACGCCACGGTAGTTTTGCCAATGCCGGCGGGACCCGTCAGGGTCATGAGGCGTCGAACCGGCAACTGCCGGACCACACTCCCGATGATCGAGTCGCGACCGGTCACCGGCGTGAGCCGGGCAGGCAGATTGTGTTGAGGCTTGTGCTCCGTCTCGACGGGCGCCGGCGTGCCTGCCCGGTCGCACTGCACCGGGGCGATGAAGCTGTAGCCGCGCTGGGGAATATTGACGATGTAGCGCTGCTCGTTCTGGCCGTCGCCGAGCGCCCGACGCAGGGCGGCGATGTGCACGCGCAGGTTGATTTCCTCAACCACCGAGGTCGGCCAGACGTGGGCAATCAGGGCATCCTTGCTCACCACTGAGCCGGCGCGTTCGACCAGCACCTGCAAAATATCCAGGGCCCGCCCGCCCATGCGTAGCGGGCGATCACCGTCCAGGATCAGTCGCTGATGCAGGTGGAACGCGTAGGGCCCGAACCGCAGCACCGCATCGCTGTTTATATTTCTGAGGCTGTTCATGCACGTTCACGCGCTGAAAACCTGGCCCGGCTCAAGGCACTGCAAAATCCATCGCACCGGTCCATCCAGGCTCCCGCACCTCCATGGCAAAGAGTTCATGGGTATCTTGGCAGGCATGGGTGACGGCACAACGGCCACGGGAGGAGCATCACGGCCATCACGGTGCGCGTGACGGACAACGCCCCCCCTAACTGAACTGTTCGCGGTACTGGGTGGGTGTCAGGCCGAGCTTTTCACTGAACAGAAAACGCATGTGCCGCACGCTGCCGAAACCACTTTTGAAGGCCACGGTCTTGAGTGGCACGCCACTGGTTTCCAGCAGGTTCCTGGCGCAATCGATGCGCGCATTTTGCAGAAACTCCATGGGCGTCATGTTCACTTCCCGGGCGAAAACCCTGGCGAAGTGCCGCGTACTCATGTTCACCAGGCTGGCCATGCGTTCGATGCTGAACGCTTCATCGAGGTGTTCGAGCACATGGTTCTGCACCCGGGTGATCGGCGTTTCATGGGGTGCCACTGCCGCCATCAACGGGCTGAACTGCGCCTGCCCGCCCTGGCGTTTCATTACCACCAACAACACCTTGGCAACGTCCTGGGCGACCTTCTTGCCATGGTCCTCGGCAACCACCGCGAGCGCCAGGTCGATGCCAGCGGTGACACCGCCAGAGGTGATGAGATTGCGGTCCTGTACGTAAATCTGATCGGTCTCGACGGTGGCCTTGGGGAAGCCTTTGATCAGACGTTCGGTGTAATGCCAGTGAGTGGTCACGCGATAACCGTCCAGCAGCCCGGCATGCCCGAGCACGAATGCGCCGGTGCAGATCGACCCATAACGGTTCGCCCGGCTGACCGCGCCCTGAAGCCAGCCTAACAACGGTGGATGTTTTTCGTTGTAGGCTCCCGGCCCGCCCGGCACCAGCAACAAGTCATAGCGCTCGTTCGCCTGATCGATGTGCAAATCGGCCTGAACGTTAACGCCGTTTGAGGCTCGCAACGCGCCCGGCTCGGTGCCGATGGTCGACAGCTCGTAACGGTCCGCCGAATCCAGATAACGATTGGCGATGGAAAACACCTCCATCGGACCGGCCATGTCGAGCAGAAGAAAGTCGGGGAACAGCACCATTGCCACGGTTTTCATGGATTGAACATCACTGATATCAAAGAAGAAGGTTAGCGTCAGCAGCGCTGAGCATCAGGGCCAAATGTAACCACTAGAATACGTGAACCGGCACCAAAAATTGTCAACTCTAAAGAGACAGTATTTCAACTTTCATCTACTTATTGCACAAAACGGTAAACATTAACCTTCTCCTCACTCGGACGAATTCACGTCCTGACAGGAGATTTCATCATGCTGACCCTTCGTAAAGCTTCGGATCGCGGCGCGGCCAATCACGGTTGGTTGAAGTCGTTCCATACCTTTTCTTTCGCCAACTATCGAAACCCACGGGAGCAGGGTTTTTCCGACCTGTTGGTGATCAACGACGACCGCGTGGCAGCCGGCAAAGGCTTTGGCCAGCACCCTCACCGCGACATGGAGATTTTTTCCTATGTGCTTGAAGGTGCCTTGGAACACAAGGATACGTTGGGCACCGGTTCGGTGATCCGCCCCGGTGACGTGCAATTGATGAGCGCTGGCAGTGGCGTGGCTCATAGCGAGTTCAACCACTCGACGAACAAACCGGTGCACTTTCTGCAAATCTGGATCGTGCCCGAGGTCAGCGGCGCCAAACCACGTTATCAGCAAGAACACTTCAGCACGCAGAAAAAACGCGGGCGCTTGCAGCTGATCATCTCCCCGGACGGGGCCAACGGTTCGCTGAAAGTAAGGCAGGATGCGCGGGTATATGCCGGCCTGATCGACGGCAAGGAAAGCGCCACCCTGGAACTGGCCGCCAATCGTTACGCCTATGTGCATGTGGCGCGCGGCAGTGTCGAGTTGAACGGCGTGCAGTTGCAGGAAGGCGATGGTGTGCGGGTTCGGGAAGAACAGGTGATGAGCTTGAGCAACGGCGTGGATGCCGAGGTGCTGGTGTTTGATTTGCGGCCGCAAGAGTTGCCGCAAATGCCGTGAAGCCCCACACCTTGTGGCGAGGGGGCTTGCCCCCGTTCGGCTGCGCAGTCGCCAAGCCAGTGAATGCGGTGTGCCTGATTCACCGTGGTGGCAGGGTTCAGGACTGCTTCGCAGCCCAACGGGGGCAAGCCCCCTCGCCACATTAGTCCGTATCACCGGGTACAAAAAAACGACCCGCGGGATGGCACAAATCCCGCTCCCACAGGGGATTGAGACGCTATCGGTAACCACGAGCCTGCACGTTGAACAACTGCGCATAGCGCCCGCCTGCCGCGACCAGGCTGTCGTGATCGCCTCGCTCAAGGATCGCCCCCTGGTCGAGCACGATGATGTGATCGGCATTGCGCACGCTGGAGAACCGATGAGAAATCAGCAACGTCATGCGGCCTTCGGTGTGTTGACTGAAATGCTCGAACACCTCCGCTTCCGCCGCAGGGTCCAGAGCCGAGGTCGGCTCATCCAGAATCAGAATATCGGCGTCGCGGCGCATGTAAGCCCGAGACAAAGCGATTTTTTGCCATTGCCCACCGGACAATTCCTGCCCACCGGCAAACCACCGGCCCAACTGCGTCGCGTAACCGCGATCCAGGCGCTCGATGAAGGGCGCGGCCATGCCCTCGGCGGCTGCTTGCTGCCAGCGCGTTTCATCGTTGAACGCCAATGTATCGCCCACGCCGATATTCTCGCCCACGGAGAACTGGTAGCGAATGTAGTCCTGGAAGATCACGCCGATGCGCCGTCTCAGCGCTTCTTCGTCCCAGGACTGCAAATCGCTGCCATCCAGCAAAATACGGCCCTGATCGGGGCGATACAGCCGAGTCAGCAACTTGATCAGCGTGGTTTTGCCCGAGCCGTTTTCCCCCACCAGGGCGACGCTGTGGCCAGGCATCAGGTGCAGATCGATACCCTGCAAAGCGGCGCGGCTCGCTCCCGGATAACGGAAGCCGACGTTCTCGAAACGCAAGCCATCGCCGGGCACCGCGCCCACGGTAAGGCTTGCGCTATCGGCAATAACCGGTTCGGCCAAATACTCGTAGAGGCTCGACAGGTAAAGGCCATCCTCGTAAAGACCACTGATCGCGCTCAAGCTGCTGCTCACGGCGGCCTGCCCCTGCTTGAACAGCACCAGATACATGGTCATTTGCCCAAGGCTGATACTGCCGTGAACGGTATCGACCACGACCCAGGCATAGGCCAGGTAAAACGCAGCGGTGCCCAGCAGCCCCAATACAAAACCCCAGCCATCGCGACGCAACGTCAGGCGTCGGTCTTCGGCATAGAGACGAGCAAACGTGTCTCGATAACGCTGCAACAGCAGCGGCGCGAAACCGAACAGTTTCACCTCTTTGATGTAGCCCTCATGAGAGAGCAGCGTTTCGATGTAATTCTGCTGCCGACTCTCCGGCGCCCGGCGCGTGAACAGGCGAAAGGCATCCCCGGAAAAATGCGCTTCGGCAAAGAACACCGGCAACGCCCCAACCACCAGCAGCACCAGCGCCCACGGCGAAAAATGCACCAGCAACACACCGAAGCTGATCAACACGATCAGGTTCTGGATCAGCCCCAGCGACTTCATCACCAGCGCCAGCGGCCGGGTCGATGCCTCGCGTCGCACCCGTACCAGCTTGTCGTAGAACTCGGAATTCTCGAACTGCACCAACGATAACGTCTGGGCTTTTTCCAGAATCATCGTGTTGACCTTCTGCCCCAACTGCACCCGCAACAGCGATTGCTGAACCGACAGTGCGCGCTGCGTCCCCGACAGCAACGCGAGCACGCCCGCTTCGAACAACACATACCGCACAACCGGCCATAACGGTGCACTGCCCTGCTGGGTGTGCAACTGCATGGCGGTGACTACGGCGTCGACAATCCGCTGCCCCAACCAGGCCGCCAGCGCTGGCAACACACCGGCAATCAGAGTCGCCAGTACCAGCCCCAGAAACAGCCCACGGGACGTTCCCCAGACCAGCAATAAAGCTCGTCTCGCCTGGTCGAGCAAAGAGGCAAAACGGGTCAGGACAGGCATAGGACGATGGACTCGGTGGCGGACGTCAGAGGAGCGCGGCAGGTTCTACAGTACGTGGAATGAGCCTTCCACTCTACGGGACAGGACGCGATAAAGCTGGCCACGCCGATAGTAAAAACATCTAAAAAAACACCATCACTCGCTACGTTTTAGCGCTTTGCTATGTGGAGTCAATGCCCATCGAGAATCGAGGACAAACCTGAACGTCCAGCCGATGTCTCCTCTCTATAACGGGAGCAAAACATGAAAATCAATCCGTACTTGATCTTCAACGGTGACTGCAAGACCGCTTTCACGTTCTACGCCAAAAGCCTGCCAGGCCAGATAGAAGTAATGATGACCTTCGGCGAAACTCCGGCTCGCGACCATGTTCCAACGGACTGCCATAACCTGATCATTCACACGCGCCTGCTGGTCGCAGACCAGGCAATCATGGGATCGGATACCACCCCTGATCGCCCCACCACAGCCATGAGCGGTTGCTCGGTTTCGTTGAATGTCGACAGTGTGGCGGAGGCAGAGCGGGTGTTTGCTGCATTGGCGGAAGGCGGCAATATTCAAATGCCGCTGGAGGCGACGTTCTGGGCGGCACGCTTCGGGATGCTGGTCGATCGGTTTGGCGTGGCGTGGATGGTTAATTGCGAAAAGGATCAGTGACCGGGCGCCCACCGGTTAGTACATAACATTTACTGGCGCTTTAATATCAACTTTGAGATTTTTTTCAATAGCCAAACAGAATAACGTTCACAAATTCCACCCTCCCTGAGAAAAATATTACGAATATAATGCCAAAATACTCAATTAATATAGTCTTCCCTCTCATTCGCCCTAAAAAGAGGCGGTCGCTGTACTGATCGCCTCCCCAACGTGCACCTACATCACCCTAGAACACCGTGGAATATCCTTATAAATCAAATCCAATTTTCAAGAATGCGGGCATCCGCACAGTTCATACGCAAGACTCCTCAGTTGTGCTTCGTTCTGCAGCCAGATGGGCAATTAGCCATCGCATCTGTATTGCTCATAGAAAAGTCAACCTAAAGAGCCTAGTCCGACAGAAAGGGGCGTACCAACTAAGCCCGATATCACAAAAACAAATGGGCTTAAGCCTCGGCATTTGCCTATGTCATTGAATCAGCTAAAACTACCGAGCATGGAGTGACGTGTGCTCACGACGGGAAATGTTATAAAAAGTCAGATAATGTCAGTATTTTGTGTATTAAGATTGCAACGCCAGCACATATGAGTAATTTACATGATGAGTCCTGAGAGCAAAACCGAAAATAGCCAGAGGGGTATTCTCGCTATTGGGCGCACTTGGCGCTCAACAGAGAAACTTCGACAACTATTTGTACCAAACCTTACACATGTTTATACATTAGATTATCCAAATCCGCCAAGCCTGGATATCGCAACGCAAACACTCGATACCGTACTGATCGATATTGAAAGCCCCTCCATACTTAATGACTGCCTGGCGCTGATCAAGAAGTTACGTACGAATCCGGCAGAACTGGCCATTATCGTAGCAATCAACTATCGCTCTCCGCACGCAAAAATAGAATGTTACCTGGCGGGGGCCGATCACTGTATCAATGTACCAAACGATCAGGATGAAAAAGCCAGGTTACTCTCAGAGCTGCTCGAAACTCCTGAATGGCAGCCCAGTGTAAAGTTGACCCTGGACCAAACATGCCTGCACTTGTACAACGATGAATACAAACTGGATCTGGCTTATCAGGAAATGAAAGCCCTGGATGCGCTTATTAACGCAGAAGGCAATATCCTGCACCATGACAGCATGGCCGAATCCATGGGCTTGAATATAAAACTCTACGACTCACGCGTCTTGGAGAAGTCCATAAGTCGGCTTCGAAATAAAATCAAAAAACACTTTGGCATTAACATCATTCACAGTGTTCGTGGTTATGGCTATCGACTGCTTCGCGGAGTCATATCAGTCAATCAAACAAACTTTCACTCTTAAAGGACTAGGTAATGGAGCCCAGCAGGCAAGCTATAGTGCACGAAAACTTCGCATTGGTGTTCTTCAGGCAATCGATTCTGAAACGGAACGATGAACTGTTCGGCAGCGAAATTTATGCCAAGGCGACCAAGCAGGAGACCCCCCTGAACAAGGGGTATCAACAACTGCATTCCGATCATCCACTGGCGACTTATTACGAAGTCCTGACTCGGATCCAATTGAATGCCCTCTCGCAGATTGAGGCCACGCCTTCCCATGCACCGGTGCCAAACAAACTGTTCGTGACCATGAATCAATCTGCTTTATTGGATAAAGCGTTTATCAAGGAAATGAACGATGCTCAAGCGATACTCAAAAAGCATGAGCAACAGCTGATCCCCAGCATTAACAGCAGTTCGCTCCTGTCGTTCAACCTGAAAGAAAAAAGAACCATTATCAATCACATCCACCTATTAAAAGACAATGGGATCGAGATCGCGTTCGATGGCTATGATTTAAGCGACGACAGTACCGAAAAACTGATCAGCCTGGCGCTGTTCGATTACATAAAAGTGGACCTGACCAAATCCAATTTCGACATCATGGTCGAAAACAGCCAGGACTTTTTCAACAGGTCTTACGACTGCCTGAGCGGCATGATCCATGACAGCAAGATCAAATTCGTGGCGGACCGCGTGGAGCACAAAGCACTACACACACTGGCTCGCAGCATGCCCTTCGACTTTTTCCAGGGGAGGTACTACTCACCCACCGAGCTTATTTAAGTTTTGAAAACTTCACCAGACTAGGAAGGAACCTTATTGTGAATACGCCGAATAACAGCTTTCTGATTTTCACCCGCGACCAACTGGCACGACAAGCGATAGAATCGCTCCTCGCACAACGCCTGTATTTATCCTTTGAAATCGAGTCAGGTAAACTCAGCAGCGAACGCATCCGAAAGAGTCGATTCACGCACATCCTGCTCGATCAGGCGGACATATCGCTGAGCGATGTCAGTTTCATCCGTAAAAATCAAAAAGATGCGGAAATCATCCTCATAACACCCAACTCTGAACCTTCGGAACTCCATCACTTTTCGCACTTCGGTGTTGATGGCTTTCTCAAGAAACCAGTGGCCGACGAAGAGTTCATCTCGGCGGTCAGTCGGGTTAAAGAGTCTCAGGGCAACCCTGATATCTGGTGGTTCAATGCTGACGATCGAACATTGGTCAAGGAAGATATCACTATTCCATTGACCGGTACCGAATCGTTAATGCTCACTCAACTGGTCCTCAGCGATCGGCGGGTACTCAGCAAAAACGATCTTATTCTACGCATCGATAAAGACCCGGAACAATATAGCGGCCTTGAAATGTGCCTGAGCCGATTGCAGAAAAAGTTCAAGACGGCAGCCAATGGAGAACGGCTGGTCCGCTCGGTTAGAAACCGGGGCTACTGCCTTGCACAAAGGATAAGAGTCGCTTACTGAGCGAGAAATCGCAAAAACAATAACAATAAACGCGATTCTCCGCCCCACTTGATATACCCACACCCATCACCTGCCTCCTTGCACTGCCTATCTCGACTATCGCTATAAACTCTTCTATGGCGCTCGATCCGCTTCACCCCTCGCCTACCCGACAAACGTTTATCGAATGCTGCAATTATATAGACGATTGAACGATATCCTCCTAACAAAAGAGCACGACCTTTTATAACAAGGGCTCCGAAAGAGTGGTCGTTATAATTCGTCAGACACACACGAAGATTTAGGTACTAGTATAAAACCTGACACTGAGACAACCGTATCAGCTGACTTGAAAACAACGCCAGGATGGCCACCCATAAGCCCGCGTTATTCCCTTCTAATAATAAAAACAACTTCTGACTGAACCGCGTTCGCTCAGCCTTTGTGCGTGGCTGCCATTTATTAACCGTCGACTGATACACAACGTGGCGCAGGCCCGAGGGACACCGCGATGGTACATAATCGTATTAATCGAAACAGCATATCCAAAGGACTGACTTTCTGGGGGCAATGGATAATTGCCATCACTTCGGTCAACGTACTGTTATTTGCTCTGGCGCTCTACCAGACAGGAGAAATAGAGGCCCATTATCGTGTGTTGGCGGTGCTTACTTTCCTGGGTTCGGTCCCCTCCTACTCCCTGCTGCTGGTTTATCACAAACAGCATGGTTACCTCACCGGCCTGGGTCGACTGCTGCTGGGGTGGCTGCTGACGCTGACCGGACTGACCACCATCGGCTTTATCAGCAAAACCAGCGAATTGTTCTCCCGGGAGATTATCCTGGTCTGGGCTTTGGCCGGTTATTGTGTACAGGCCTTGCTGTACCTGCCTTTGCACAGTTTTTCCAGGCACTACCATCGGCAATTGCACAGCCAAAACAACACCCTGATTATCGGCACTGACCAACTGGCAGTGAACCTGGCAGACAAACTGGCCAAAACCGAATATCCGCCGCTGGTCGGCCTGATCAGCTCAAAACCCAACGAATTGTCTACCAACGTCAATGCCCACAGAATCGTGGGTCAGTTGCAGGAACTGCGCGAGCTGATCCGGGTGCACGATGTCCGGCGGTTATACATCGCACTGCCCTTGAGCGAAGCCAAACAAGTCGAAGCGCTGTATATCGACCTTCTCGACTCCAATGTCGATGTGGTCTGGGTTCCCGACCTGGGCAGCATGACATTGCTCAATCACTCCGTCAGCGAACTGGATGGCCTGCCTGCCATCCACCTCAATGAAAGCCCGCTGACCAGTTACCCGACAGCGGCGCTGAGCAAAACATTGCTGGACCGAAGCCTCGCCGCCCTGGCGCTGATCGGCTTCAGTCCGCTGCTTCTGATAATCGCTGTCGCGGTGAAGATCTCCTCCCCGGGCCCGATTATCTTCAAACAGGAGCGCCATGGCTGGAACGGCAAGATCATCAAGGTCTGGAAGTTCCGCTCCATGCGCCTGCACGACGATCATCAGGTCCGCCAGGCCGGTCGTGAAGACCCGCGCATTACTCCGGTCGGCCGCTTCATACGACGCACCTCCATCGATGAACTGCCGCAGTTCTTCAACGTGCTGCAAGGCCATATGGCGCTCGTCGGGCCGCGGCCCCATGCGATCGCCCATAACGACTACTACACCGGCAAGATTCAGGCTTACATGGCCCGCCATCGAATCAAACCGGGCATCACCGGGCTGGCCCAGATCAGCGGCTGCCGTGGCGAAACCGAGACCCTCGACAAGATGCAGAAGCGTGTGGAGATCGACCTCAACTACATCAACAACTGGTCGTTGTGGCTCGACATCAAGATCCTGATCAAGACCCCCTTCACGCTGTTTTCCAAGGACATCTATTAACCGCTGAGATTCACTCCCCGCCTGTTCTTCAGCTTGTAGCTAACAAGGCCTCAAACCGGGCAGTCAGATCTCTGACTGCCCGCCCTTCTCCCCGCCTCATCCCATTCGCCCTCTTTTTTTGTAGCAACTGCCGAAGGCTGCGTTCACCGTAGCAGCTGCCGAGCCTGCGAGACTGCGTTCGGCGGCGAAGCCGTCGTCAAGCCAGAACTTACTGTGCATCAGGCAAACCGCGTCAGCCGGATTCACGGCCGCTGCGCAGCCGAACGCAGCCTCGCAGGCTCGACAGCTGCTACTGATTACGGATTAATTGACTGACGTGTGCCGGATGGCAAGAGAGGTGTTGCTGGAGGGGGATAGCGAGGATCAACAGTGACAGCATGCCGGTAGACGACCAAGTATTTCGCGCCTATTCAGCGTACCCAGTACCTTGAAATCAATAACCCCATCGACACGCCGATAGTATTTGCCAGCATGTCGTAGGGCGAAGCCGTGCGCAGCGGCATCAAACCTTGAGCGGCCTCGATGAGCACGCCGGTGAGCAAACACCCCACGGCGATCCAGCGAAACTTCACATTGGGAAAGGCCAGGCGGCAGCTGCACGCAAATACCAGAAAGCCGATCCAGTGATGGAGCTTGTCCTCTTCGACGAACAGCTCCGGGATCGGCTGGGAGCGCAAACCCGCGAACAGCAGAATCACCGTCACCGAGGCAAAGACCAGGCCCCGGAACCAGAACGGCAACTCAACCAAGCCTTTGAGCCACGTGATCATTCGGTAATTTTCTCGAAGTTGTTGTAGAACAAATCGCTGTCACGTCCGTCGGTCATGGTTTGCAGCGAGTAAGCTCGGCTCAGGCGTGCACCACCATCGCGGGTCAGTGGCGCCCAGACGATGTTGGCCCGACGCATGGTGGAGGTACTCATCAACTCGTCGAACGGGATGGAAACATAGATCCCTTTGTCGAAGCTGCCCTCGCCATACTCCTCCTTCGACGCGCTCGTCAGAGTGACCCAGGCGCCAAACTTCACGCCGTTCTTGAACACCCGCGACAAGTCGACGGTGGTGCCCCAGTCCCGCGCCAGATAACGCCCGACACTGACCGCTGCAAGCATGTCGTTGGGCAGTTCAGTATAGCTGGTGACGTGGCCCGTCACGGTCTTGTAATCACGCAGGCCGAAGCCCTGATCATAGTCCCGCTGACGCACGAAGTTCAGGTCTGCGCCCACCGACCAGCGTTTCCCGGTGGGTCGATACAGCACTTCACTGCCGACGCCGGCGAACATGGATTCCAGATAGCCGCCGTAGACCATCCCGTACCAATCCCGATCCAGCTGCGCCGCATGGTTGAACTGGAACGTCGGCATCATCACATCGGAGGTGGTCATGTATTGGCGCAGATCAGTGCGCACTCGCGGCAGCCCGCTCGGCGCGTCGTAGGTGAACTTGTCGTAGTTGTTCAGCAGGTTGGCGCTGAGCAAGCCGCTCCACCAGGTATTTCGGGTGAAACGGTACTCCGCGTCGGCATCGGCGGTGAACTGATAGATCAGTCCGTCGGGGCCGCCGATGTTCTGTTTGTAGCCTACGCCGAGGCCGTAACTGAACGGTTCCAGCGCCTGGGTATAAAGCGTGGTTTCGCGGTGCGCAGTCGCTGGATTGACCTCTGTCGTACGGTGCAGATCTTTCAGTGGCTGATCATTGTTCACGACCGCGCGGAACGTTTCCCGCGGCACGCTGGTTTCCTCGATGGACATGTCATAACGCTGGTTCACCAGGGTGAACCAGTCGATGTCCTGATTGACGCTGTTATCGAGAATCCGACTGGCCCGCCCGACGGACTTGGCCGAATAAAAATAGCGGGACTGCTCGCCATACACCATCAGCTCCGAGCCACGTTGGGTGATGCGTTTCACCTTGTAGCCGGCATTTTGCTGCAGCCGGTTGGAGACATCGGCCCAGTTGACCTGGTCAGTCGGGGTCGTCGGCTCCTGCGCCGGCAACGGCTCGGCGGGAGGGTCGTACGTCTTGGCCGGTGCCTTGCGGCTGACAAAGTTGGTGTGCAGGGTGATACCGAACATCGCCGTATTGCCACGCTCCCAGCCAGCACTCAAATCGACACTGTCCGCAAGCTTGTAGACCACGCCGATGTTGATCGGCAGGTCTTGCTTGATCGAGTTGTCCAGTGGCTCATTCTTGTAATCGTTGCCTTCGTACTCGATCTTCAGGCTCAGCGGTGCCCACGGCGTTTGGTAGGCAACCCCGCCAAACAACGAAGGGTGGCCTCTGAAATACGCGTTGGTGTTCACGTCCCCTGCCCTGGCGACAACCGCAGAGCTCTCTGGCCGGTCGTTGAACTTGCTGCCGAAGACCGACAACGGGTTGCTGAAATCCCCTCGATTACCCAGATAGCCCCAGGCAATGCCGAGGCTGAAATCCAGGTCGCCATAGCGTTTGTTGGCGACGAAATACTCGCTGGAAAACAGTCCGGTACCGCCGATGTCCCGTGCACCAACGGCGACCTGCGGTGCCCAGTGACTTTCTTCCCAAAGCCGCGCCTTGATGTCGATGGCCTTGTCTTTGAAACTCTGATCACCGCTCAACTCTTCGGTGCCGTACTTGCGGTTGGTGATCGCGGTGTAACGAAACGAGCCCTCCAGCCAATCGAGCGGTTGCAAGGAAAAACTGTAGCGGGTGTAAGGATCGGTACGACTGGCCGTGGCGCTCAACTCCCCCGCGGGGGCCATGCGCGCGGTGGGGGTCTGTAACAGACCGACGCCACCAAAATCACTTTGGGTATAACGCGGTTCACCGTGGACCATTCCGCAGGGCAAGATCAATACAGCAGCAAAACGTAACGTCAACGGGCACTTCAAGGGGCCACCTCAGCCAAGGGTTGAGTGGCGAGAAACTCGGCCAGTTGTTGATTGAGCTCTGGGGTCGGCATCTCGAGGTCATCGCTCCTGATCGGCACCAGGATCCTGCTGCCAGGAGCAGCCACGATGCCATCCTCGCGATTCCATGCCGCCACACCCACGCGCCTGACCTGGCCGTCGGGCTGGATCAGCCACAGGTAATCGCGCTCGGCGTCGTTGAGGATGGGGCAGTCCCGCACGTAGACACGGACTTCCTGCAGGGCGCGGTAAGGCACATGACAGGGCTGCGCGACTGCCCCGAGGATTTCCACGGTGGACGGCCGTACGGGATAAACAAGACGGTCACCATCATCCAGCAACGCGTTGCGGGCGAAGCCCACTTCCACGGCGATCGGGTCGAGCACTGCAACCTGGCGCCCGGTGACCGGCAGTCGCTCGATCTGCTCATACAGGCGCGCACTCAAATCTGCTCGCGTGTCCTTGCCATCCAGCAGGGCACCCCGTTGCAGCAGTTTCAGATCGAACAGGACGCCTGCCTTCAAACGCGCTTGCTGATCCTCTAACGAGCGATGCAGCCACGCAGCACCCAGCCAGTAACTTTCGGGGTTGGGTTGGGCGCCTCGAATGACGTCCATCAAACGTGCACCGGGTTTGACGTCGATGGGACCGGCACTGCGCACATCACCGCTGACTGTCACGGCTGCCTGGCCCACGCCTGGCCCCATCAAAAACAAGCCCAGCAACACAAGGTTCGAACACTTCACCGGGCGGCCCCCCGATCAGGGCGTACCTGCACGATCTTCAGGAACAGCTGCGGTGTCAGGTGCTGCTCGCTGCGCAGGATGAAGCCGTCCTGGGGGTCGACCCAGTAGCGGTTGGTGGCGCGGAATTTCAGGGTGGGTACATCCACCTGCTCGTCGATGCGCAGCAAGGCGTAATCCTTGTCCAGAATGCGAATGGTCTCGATGTCGTGGGTGCTGAAACGGCTGTTGACGGCGATACCGATGCGGTTGCCGTCATAGATGTCGACCCAGCGCGTACTGGTGTAACCGTCGGGTAAATGCTGAAGGCCGCGCTTGAACGGCGACTCATCACTGAAGCGAGTGCCATCCAGTGAAACGCCGAGCCCGACGGTGCGTACCACCAGACCGTCGCGCATCATCAGTACTTGCTTGCCGGAAGCGACCCAGAACTGCAGGTCGCCCCGCCGGCGGGCCATGGCCATCACCCCCTCGCTGGAGGTGGTGGTGACCAGGATCTGCGGATACGGCACGGCGTCGACCTGAGCGCGGGTCAAATTGATGGAGGCAGGTCCTGAGACGGAGGATTCGAGGGTGTTCCAGGAGGCTCTCATCAACGGGTTGCACCCGCACAGCAAGAGCGCCATCGTCAGACCGGCGCAGGTAGGCAAAATTTTCACGGCGGGATAGAGCCTTATCTGCTGTTGGCTTCGCTGAGGTCGTTAACTGAGCTGGCACCGGTCCCGAGGACACTGGCGGTAGGCAGGAGCTGGGTAATCAGACGGTTCCAGCGCGTCACGCCGGCCGGGCCGACATAGACGATGTCTTGCGGTTGCAAGTCGAAACGGGTGGCCAGCACCAAAGCGGAAGGCGATTCTGCATCGAGCTGGAACACCTTGGCCGGTTCGGTTTCCAGGTTGTCCGCACCGCGAATCACGTACACCGCATTGCCGTTGGAGGTGGTCTGGTTCAAGCCCCCCACAGTGCCCAAGGCATCGGTCAGGTTGATCGATTTGCTCTTGAAGCTCAGCGCGCGGGGCTGATTGACCTCACCCATGACATAGATCCGCTTGAGATCGTTATAAGGCAGGTACAGCCGGTCGCCACCCTTGAGGTAGACGCCCTGCAGCTGTGAGTCCTGGCGATTGAGGGTATCCAGATCCAGCCTGTACTCGCGCCCGTCACGGGTCAGCGTCAGGCCTGACAGGTCTGCATTCGTCGGGTCCACACCGGCCGCGCCAATGGCCTCCACCACACTCAACGGGGTGGTGGTGATCGGCTGCTGACCGGCTTTGATCACCGCTCCGGAAATCACCACGGTCTGGCTGGCGAAGCGCAATACGCTGACGTCGACCTGAGGGCTTTCGACAAATTGCGACAAGCGCTCGGCGATATAGGCCCGCAACTCTTCAATGGTTTTACCGGCGGCCGGAATATTACCGATATAGGGATAAAACAGCGTGCCGTCCGGGCGCACCAGACGACCGTTGGCATCGATTTGCTGTTGCGGCCCGGAAGGCGCCGTCAACTCCGGGTGATCCCAGACCGTAATAAACAACAGGTCGTTGGCACCCACGCGATAACCGCCCGAAGTATAAGACAACAACTCCGGGGGGACCGATTCGCGTACGCGTGTGGCGGCATCCATGGCAATCAATTTAGGGGTGATGGGAATAAGTTCCACCCGGCTACTCTCCGGAGAACCGTCACTCACCATTTGACTGGTGTCCATGTGTTGACCAGGCGAAAACATACAGCCGGACAAGCTGATACTTGCCAGCATAACAACAGAAAACCTACGGATCATAATGGCACTACGCTAGTCGAGGGCAAGTCTAAAACAAGATCACCCAGAAAGTTCTGAGTGATCTTGTACAACACACTTCGCGGGGTATTAGTTGGTACCAGTCGTACCACCCGTACCGGTGGTGCCGCCCGTTCCAGAGGTGCCGCCATTGGAGCTGCCCCCAGAGTTTGAAGCGGCCACTGCAGCGCCGACAACAGCCGCGCCAATCACCACGGTTTCGGCGACAGTCACACCCCCGACCAGCGGGGTGTTCAACGACAGTGGCTCGCTTGCGCTCACCGTATCGCTCACCGGTTCATCCGCTGCCAACGCCGCGGTACTCATGACAGCCAGCAAGCCGGCTAAAAGTAATTTCTTCATATCAGACTCCTTCTCGATATTAACCCCTTATAGAACTCTATAATAAGGGAGCAGGGATGGAACGGAGATGAAGAGGCAATGACAACTGCAGAAAGATCTTGTCGGATCACGCACGTAGCCTCCTCAGAATCATCTCACTCGTCGATAACTTAAACCAGTGGCCAACATTCGCCAAAAAGCCTGCGCAAATCACCTCCAAACCAAGTCAGGATGCAATTTTGACGGATGTTCCTGGGAGTTAGCTGAACGTTAGCCGTTTTTCAACGCTCATCGTTGAGCGCGAACCTTCCGGCGTGCTGAAGCATTGTTAATAATGGTCAGCATTATCCAGCCTTTTGACCACTGGACTTGTTCATTCCAGGACACAGACAAGTACGGAAGAGCGACTATGGTGTTTTCAGTGGCCTGGACAGCTTTAAATGACTGGCCTTACCGATAGCCCACGGCCTATACCATAATAGTCGAATCCATTAGCTTTCATGCGCGGAGGATCAAATATGTTACGGCCATCAAATATGACAGGAGTACTCAGTTTTTCCTTTATCAAGTCCAGGTCAGGGGCTTTGAATTCGCGCCATTCTGTCACAATAATTAAAGCATCAGCGCCTTGAAGCGCGGCTTCTTTGGTACCCATTAAAAGCAAGTCTTCTTTCATTCCATAAATTCGTTGTGTTTCGGCCATAGCTTCGGGGTCGAAGGCTTGCATTCTGGCACCAACACTACGCAACTGTTCAATCAAGACACGGCTTGATGCTTCTCGCATATCATCGGTATTGGGTTTGAAAGCCAAGCCCCAAATCGCAAATGTTTTTCCCTCCAACTGCCCATCGAAGTGATGTTGGATATGGTCGAATAGGTGTTCCTTTTGCCGTCTGTTGACTTCCTCGACAGCTGACAAAAGCGTTGCTTTATAGCCGATCGACGACGCGGTGCGCTCCAGGGCTTGTACATCTTTTGGGAAGCAGGAGCCGCCATAGCCGCAGCCAGGGTAGATAAAATCGTAACCAATTCTTGGATCAGAGCCAATGCCCTTACGAACGGCCTCAATGTCTGCGCCCAATCGTTCGGCGAAATTAGCCATTTCATTCATGAATGAAATTTTTGTTGCCAATAGACAATTAGCCGCATACTTCGTCAGCTCGGCACTTCTGATGTCCATTGTGATTATTTTTTCATGGTTTCTGTTGAAAGGCTCATAGAGCTCCCTCATCCGGTCCACGGCGTAACTACTATCACTTCCTATGATAATTCTATCGGGACGAGTGCAGTCTGCTACCGCAGAACCTTCCTTCAGAAACTCGGGGTTCGAGATAACATGAAACTCCACTTCAAGGCCTCGAGACTTCAATACGTCGGAAACTTTCACTCTTACTTTATCTGCGGTACCGACAGGCACAGTAGACTTGTTAACAATAATTTTAGTCTCCGTCATGTGGAGCGCGATGGTCGCGGCAACAGATAACACGTATTTTATATCAGCGCTGCCATCGTCGTCTGGAGGCGTGCCCACTGCAATAAATTGGATGTCACCATGATGCACGCCGCGTGCTGCATCGGTGGTGAAGTGTAAACGCCCTGCTTCATGGCATTTTTCTACGAGAGCACTTAATCCAGGCTCATAGATAGGAATAATCCCGCTCTTCAGGTTCTCGACTTTAATAGCGTCGACGTCAACGCAACATACGTCATGCCCTGCGTCAGCAAGTACAGCCGCCTGTACCAGGCCCACATAGCCTATTCCAAAAACAGTAACATTCATTTTAATACTCCTTTAAACGAGCTCGAGGCGGCCATAACGATCTTCAAAACGAACGATGTCATCTTCGCCAAGGTAGGAACCTGATTGAACTTCTATCAACTCAAGGGGGATACGCCCTGGATTTTCAAGGGAGTGCACAACCCCAATGGGTATGTAGGTGGATTGGTTCTCGCTCAGTAATACTTGTTTGTCACCGATTTGAACATTTGCAGTACCTGATACCACGATCCAGTGTTCTGCCCGATGATGGTGAAGTTGAACAGAAAGTTTATGCCCTGGCTTGACGGTGATTCGCTTCACTTGGTATCTATGACCTTGGTCCACTGAGTCATATTTCCCCCAGGGTCTATAGACTTCACGATGGCTAGCGCCCTCGACTCGATTATTTTTAGTGAGTTCAGACACTATTTTCTTGACGTCTTGAGAGTGTTCCTTGGTCGTCACCAATATCGCGTCCGAAGTCTCGACGACAACGACATCACTTATACCTAGAACAGTGACCAGACGATGGCTGGAGTGGACATAACTATTGGTAACGCCATGCAGCAATACATCCCCTTGTATACAGTTTTCATTTTCATCTTTCGGGCCTGCTTCCCAAACCGAATCCCATGCACCAAGATCGCTCCAACTGGAGTTGAGGATAACGACTGACGCAATGTTGGTTTTCTCCATGACCGCATAATCAATTGACACATTGGGCGCGTTCACGAAGTCAACCTGATTGAGCCGTGTGAAGTCATGGTCATGCGCAGCGTTGGAGAGAGAAAGTTCGGCGGCGACAATGATGTCAGGGCTCAAGCGTTCCAGTTCAGACTTCATGACAGAGGCGCGGAACATAAACATTCCGCTATTCCAGAAATAGTTTCCTTGGGCAAGGTAGCTTTGTGCTGTTTCCAGGTCGGGCTTTTCTACGAAAGCTTCGACGTGCGCAGCGCCTTCGGCAGTGTCAATTCGCGTACGGATATAACCGTAACCGGTCTCTGGCTTAGTGGGTACAACGCCGAAGGTGACAATTCGCCCCTTGTTGACTTCTACCTTGGCCAGCGCAAGGGAAGCTTTAAAAGCGTTAATGTCGGTGATGACATGGTCTGCGGCTAATACCAAAAGGATAGGATCATCTCCGTCCTCCAAGGCTGCCAGTGTCGCGGCCGCTATAGCGGGAGCGGTATTTCGTGCAGCGGGTTCCAATAGTATTTTTTGCGGCTTTATATCCAGAGATCTGCTTTGCTCAGCCACGATGAAACGATGATCTTCATTACAAACTATTATCGGAGGACTTAAGCTCTCCCCCTCTGTAGATAGATTTTTTACTCGATCTAAAGTGGCTTGAAACAAGCTCAAATCACCATGTATCGATATAAATTGTTTTGGTTTGAGAGATCTTGAAAGCGGCCACAGGCGCGTGCCTGAGCCGCCAGATAAAATAACTGGGATCATAGCGATTACTCAATGATTAAAGGTGATGAGAGAGTGCCGGCAAACAGCGAAGGCTTAAGACGTGAACGACTTTATATAATTGATTAAACGATCTCTCTCCGTAAAGTCCAGCGAGCTCTCTGCATTACTGTAATTGAGCGCTGAATCGATAGCCGAAAAAAAATCATCTTTATCATAGGCAATGAAAACAGACGGAAAGCTCGAAAAATTCTCGACAGTGTCGTACTGATGGTTATTAATGTGCTCACCACGGCTGCTATCCCGAGGCACGATAACTATTGGTTTTCCCAGTTCAAGCGAGCGAATGATATTACCCATGCCCGCATGAGAGACGACGACTGCCGATGTGTTGAAATTTTTGGAAAACAGAGGTTCGGCTATTGTCTTGAACGCGGTAATGCGGCCCAAGTCCTTTTCGTTATCGCCAACTTGGGCAACAATAGGGACATGAGGATTTGCATGACTCCATTCACTTAAATAGCTGAGCATTCTCTCAAACGGTGCTTGAGTGCCAACGCTGCAGAATATCATTTATACAATCCTCCCTTTATATTGAGCCCTGCTGTTTTCCGAAAGACTGGGCCACTGCGTGAGCAATTCATCTACAAAGTAAGAAGCGATTCTGCCGGACAGAGAGATCTTCTTGGGATTGGCAATGCTATCAATCCAGAGCGTTTTTTTTCCCATGATCTTTGCAGTGATCAAACCCAGCAGACCCGGTGCTGCACCCGTAGAGATGACGTATTTTGCTTTGCTGCGGTAAACGATATTGAAGATCTGATAGAAGCCCTTAATAATCTTCAAGGGTTCATTTCTATTAAAGTCTGGGACTTTAACAAAATCGTGAAGTGGATACTGTGAGTGAACGCTGATATCGACGGTGGCAATGTTAACCTTTTGGCCGTCAAAAGCAGGAAGCAGTTTGCTCATCTGTACCCAGTGCCCACCTCCGGAACAAATCAGTAAAACATCATACGATTGACTCATGACGGTTCCCTTCCTGTCAGGATTAATAGACATCATTAGATGGTAACGGCTGTTCTTAATAACTCCGCCTGGCCCTTCCAGCGTGTTATTCGCTTGGCTTTTAACAGGGCTGATTTTTCTTTGTAGATTTCTTCATTTTCGATGAGTTGAGATACCCCGAATTTTATTGACAGGGGGTCTAATGTCTCAACAAATACGGCCGCGTCCGAAAATAATGATCGCAGTACCGTCGTGTTCGAGAGTGCCATCGGCCTGCCGGCACTGACCGCTTCGTTGGCCACACTCAATTGGACGTTGTCGCGCGTTGTCAGACCGAGAACGACATTCGCGCTGCACAGCAGTTGTTCAAAAATCACTTTGCTCAGAAAACCCGTAAGCTTGATATTGGCTGGCATCGACTCTATGAGCGCCTCCGATAACTTGCCCTCATGCTTCCCTGTAATAAGAAAGTTTATATGTGGCATTTCCCTGGCTGCGTTAATAACGACTTCTATCGGTTCGTCGATATCAAAGGAACAAGGAAAAAGCACATAGGGTGTCTGATGATCACTGGCGGGCGAGGCTTTAAAATCACATGGCAAATCTTCAAGGATGAAAATATTTTCTGCGTTAACGCCTGCGTGAGATAACTCTTCTTTGACTTTGAAGTTGTGAACTACAACAGCATCGATTTTGTTGAGTAAAGACACCGTCCCCGGGAAAGTTATCCACTGTTTACGCAGCAAGCTGTTGTGTGCGTCAGCGATAATCTTGAGGCGCCTGTTCACCAAAAACTTGTAGACCAGTACTATGTGCAACACAGGGCTCGGTGGTAGCTGGACCCAAACAACCTCAGGCGCACCGACGAAAAGCGCTTTGATCGTCTTAAAAGACTTAATCAAATAATCCAATGGTCGTGTATATTTTTTTTTGAATCTATTTGGGAGATGCAGAATGTCATACGCCCAATATTGTTTCATTGTGTCGGCGCGTCGTTGATAGCCAACCCATGCGATCATTAATGATTTCACTTCAGAATCCTGCATAAAGGATAGTCGGGAAAATTGAGTGCATTACAATGCAAACCAAATAGGGAAGTCGGCGCTGTACAGAATGTTTTGATTTCTGAACCGAATATGTTTAGCCGGGTTTCCTCCCGCAATCGAATACTCTTCAATATTGCGCGTGACAACGCTGCCGGGATAAATAACCGCACCTTTTCCTATTGTGACTCCTGGCATTATCATCACATTGGGAAAGATCCACGCGTTATCCCCAATGACAACTGGCTTCCCGACTGTATTACTCATGGGGTCATCGATATCGTGCCCCAGGGTATAGATTTTTGTGTTGTGGGAGATATTGACGTTGTCGCCGATGCTGATTCCAGCCCTATTGTCCATGTAGCAGTTGTAATTTACCGTGCAGTTCTTTCCTATTGAGAATTTACCAAATGAAAAAAAAATGACCCTTCTATGGACAGTAGTTTTGGTGCCAATACGGCATCCCGTTGCCCTTAGCAGTGAACGTCTCAAGCTAAAAAAGAAAGCCAGGCTAAGCGCCGTATTAAATAAGGCAACCACTACCTTCTTGGTATTAAGCTTCAAGTTTTTCATCTAGTTACCTGCGCCCTGCCCTGATGTATTAGCGATGCGACGTGAACTCATCACGAAATTCCTGAACCGAATATTGGTACTGGCAGGTGTGGCGAAGGATGCATTGTTTCCACCGAAGAAAGTAGAGAACAGCAAACCATCGATCGTTAAGTTTTTAGTGTCTCTAAATATCAGTCCTGTTTCAGAGTGCACCAGCTTTCTATCGTACCAAATAGAAATCACACCATCGGCTTGACCCGGAGTATTTAATTTTACGAGTTGCTCTAATACGTGCCATCGCCCAACACTAAAGGTCCAGGAGCCCAAGCCTATTGCTGTCCCCCATGTTTTGCTGGTGGGTAAATACGCATAGATTGCGCCAACGCCATTTTCTTTCCATATGTAGCGAGTGGAAAAACCATCATGGCCGTTAGGTATTTTCCCTCCTGTATTGCCTGTGCCGCCGTAGAGACCCGGAAGCTTCCCACCTTTTACAAAATTAAAATTTTTATCGAATTTCAATTCATAAGTAAGAATCAGGCATTCTCTACCCGGTTGCTTGAGCCTGGATTTGAATTCAATTCCCCCGTAGGGTAAACCCAACCGGACCATCGAGCCTGGATCGTACGACCCGGCGGGATAATGTACCTTGATGTCTTTGATTTCGTTGCTGTAGGCTTTGTTGGTTAAATTAGCGCTGCCTTTTATACTGTCCTGTACTTGGGCTTTGCCCTGACGATTGGTAAACGTCTGCGAAACATCTGGAAGTGACGGATAGATGTTTTCAATGTTTTGCTCGCAGCTGTCCTTTACATCTGACGCACCGCTCGTAGCCACATGCAGAGAAAAAGCTAAAGTGAGTAGCGTCGAGCCTTTTTTTTTCACGTCAGTTGCCCCTCGAATCTTACTTGTTATCGACCCACTTCAAAAAATCATCGACGGCATTTTGTGCGATGGATGATCTCTGTGAAATCTCTTGCTTGAGGTGCTCTGCCATTTGCTCTTTGGATTGTCTGAATTCGCTAATGGTCGCCATGATCACGTTATGGTCAGGAGCGCTGACCAGTTTGGTGCCACGCGGAAGCATTTCATGGACTTTTTTCAGTTTGTTTTCGATTTCAACAGCGATGGTTGGATAACCTAAAGAGGCAGGCAGAAGCACGCCGTGCGCCCTGGCGCTGATAATGACATCGGATTCCACGATCAATTTCGCCATGAACGTCTCTGGCGTGTCGACTGCGGCATCCCAACACAACCATTCAAACGTGTGGTGCTTATCGATAAGATGCTGGTCACGTTCTTTATAAAGTGATACCAGACGAACCTGTTCACCACGTTTGGACAGTTCATGAGCGGCCTGAACCATTGCCTCGATGAATCTTTGTCCATTCACGTCATGCGGCCAATCGCGCAGAATAAAGGATAGGTATTTGTTTTTATTTGCGCTGTTTATGTTCAGATCTTTGCTGGAGATCCACAGATCGGAAAGCAGAGTCGGGTCCGTGTACACATCCACATCTGATTTTCCAAACGCATTGCAATGCTTTTGGCTTGTACCGTCCCTGACGGAAATGTAGTCACAACGATTAATGACACTGACTGCGCGAGTCAGCTGCTTTCCACCGCCATCAAATGGGCCTAAACCGATACAGAATGCAGCAAGACGGCGATGGAAAAAAATCTTGTCGATGCCGCCACGCATCCCTACATACAAACGTAAAAGTGTGGATTTTAAATCGGTTTGGGCTTTTACACTCTTATAAAGCTTTGACGCTTTAAGCGAAAGAGTGGAGGCTTTCTTGGACGGAGGGATGAACGAGAAAAACTGACCACCGCCGCCCAAAACAACCAGATCAGCTTTGACAGGTTCCTTGATATGTAACCATTTTATGCGCGGGTTAAAATTCTTGGCGATAGCCGGATGGTCGACACCCACTGCAATGTCCGACTCTTTGAATCTCTTTTTCAGAATATTGATGACGCACAACATTAGGATGTCATCACCTAAATTGCCAGGGCCGTAAGCACCACGGATATAAACTTTACTGGAATTCATGCTGGGTTTCCAATTTCTACGGGTTCATTGAACATAGTATTCAAGGTAAACGTTGTTGCAACAATGTATACAAATATCATGACCACTATTATCAACCGATACAGGGTACTTTCAATGTATGTGCTTGAAATGAAACTAACAAAAGGCAACGTCCACAAGATCAGTATTCTGGGGGAGACGAGTAATTCCAAGGGCAGTATTTTTTTGTATATAAAATAGGGCAGACCAAGCAGGAAGTGTATTAATTGCGAGCCAATGAATGCTTTTGCAATACCGACGGCGCCCTCCTCCCTCAGAAGCAGAGCTCCGGATATGAATAATACGCCCCATATAATATTACTCATGACGCTGTACCACGCCAAATCCATCACGATCATTTTTCTTGAGATACCGGATTTAAATGCACTTAGCAGCGAACCCAGAATAACCAGAATCAACGTTACTTCAAAGTCCCGGCCAAGGAAGCTATCCCCATAGAGTTTTGCCAGCAACTCGGGAAACATGATGACCGGCTGTATAACAATCAACACGACTAACCAGCCGGATAGAAAGTTCAAGGCGTCTAACTTTCGGCTTTTACCTCCCAGCGTTGCGGCCAGCATCGGGACAAGCACGGAACCTAATACAACGGAGACATGTGAGAATATTGCATTCCATTGCATGGCGGCTGCGTACATTCCTAATGCGGCGAGTCCGTTACTTGTTTCCGCTAGCAGCTTATTCGCTAACCAATTCATCGGGGCGACCATCAGCCCTGTCAGCAAGACCGGGAGCCCGACCGAAAGAACGGTATGCTTTTCAGTCATTACACCTTTGAAACTGAGCGTAGTGTTCTTTTCCTTTAGTGTTTTCCAGCACGCGAGTGCACTGAAAAACACAATGAACAGTTGAGAACACGCCAGTCCCAGCAAGGCACCATTGAGTCTGAATTTTGTCGTCAGGAAGTAAGTCCCCGGGATCGCGACGATGGCGATGATTCCATTGATCGTTGCAATAGACCGATATTGCCCCCAACCGGTTAAACACCCTTGGGTCCATCCAGATAAAATGATGAAGGTGATGGTACTCAATACAATCAGTGATACATATTTCAGATTGTCGGAGCCAAGAATGATGTTAGAGAAAAAAAGCGGAAAAAATAGAGCGATACCAATGATCATGGCGCTGAAAGATAAGGCAAATATCAGCGTTAGAGCGATACCTCTGCCCGTTTTCTCGGGGGAGGTCTCTTTAAATTGACCAATATGTTTAGCCGTCGCCGTCGTTGTGGCTTGGGCTGCGACATTGGCGAGCATCACAATCGCGCTTTGTATCAGGCCATATTCTCCAAATGATTGTGCACCCAGTATTCTGGCGACCAGGATACCGGTAATGACAACCGAAACTTTCGTGGCCACGGCTGAAATAAAACTCCATGCGGTACTGGACACGAACTTTTTCAACAGTGCGTTGTTCATCTGGCTTTAACCTGAAAGGATGGGGCTATCAGCGGTTGATGAAATGTCGGTATTTTTTTACGTTGCCTGCCGGCGTGCTCCGCGACGACGCGTAAAATGATGGCGCTATAAGCGATTCCGATAGCGTACGGCTGATAAGGCGTGGCCGATACGATGAACATCAGCCCCAGAAAGGTGGCTATTGATACCGCCACGCGGGTTTTTAAGTGATGGGTCATGGACGTAGTGAATACGAATAGCAAGTACAAGCCGATGACCCCGTATTTAACAAAGTACGTTAAGTAAGCACTGTCGATATTCGAGTTTTTGTCATCGAGGCCACGGTATTCAAACCAGGGTATTTCAAAAGGAGTTCCGGCCCCTAGACCAACGAAGTAGTGCATGGGATTCATGTTGCGTATCAAGTCCAGCGCTGGGCTGAAGCGAGTGGCTAACTGAACCGCCAGGCCTTCAGATGATAAAGCGTCATTGATTCGATCAGCACCGATCATGTTACTGACCCCAATGAAGGCCAATAGCACGACTGAACCTAATAGTATGACGCCTATCATTCGAGCAGGTTTTGTATATTGGTGAATGATGATGGCTGCAAAAACAGAAACGAAAATGAATCGCGAATTGGCGATGAATAAACAGATGAATGAAGTCATCAAACAGATTCTCGCCAGCTTCTTTTTGTTCTCAAATAGCCCAGGATCTATGAAGTAATATATTAAATATGCAACGGCTGCGTACGTGCCACCATCAAGGTACCTGTAGGCGTTTTCTTCATAGTAGACGTCTTGAAAGCTGTACAGACCCAATCGTAACCAAGCGATATCCAATACATTGAAAGCGGTCATCGCAATCAATATTCTCAGTACCGTTTGTAGCGTCAAGGTTTTCGCTGCAAGGGTGGCGATGTTCGTGAGCACTATAAATGACAGGATCATTATAAAAGGTCGAATGTCTTTCAATAAGTACTTATTCGGGGCCCCTATCAGGCCGCACGCGAGTAATACCACATAGAGCCCACAGCCAAAAAGAAGGCCGGCGGGCACTGTTAATTGAAGTTTTCGTGTCACGACTTGTCTTGTCAGCAATGCACTCAATGCACCTGCTATATAGAAATCAAAAAAATAGAGGCCTTTTAACGATATTATTTCGCTGTAGGAGTTCCCAGTCGGAATGACAGACAGCATGACACCCAAAAATACAATTGAGTATTTGGGGGTTTTTACTGCAAGCAAACCCGCTGACAGGGCGACAAGCGATAACAGGTAGAACATGGTTTGGTATTCTTTATGCTGATGTTGTCATTCGACACGCTACCGCCCCAGGATTTTTCGTCATCTTCCTCAGGACGTGGTGTTTCCATGAAATATCGGTTTGATCATGCCTATTGGCATGACCCCGCGTAGCAATAACGACAAGCACTCAAGAACAACAGCAACGCCGTCAAAAATCTGAACTTATGATGCGGCCCGTTCAACACTCATCAATTTTTGTCGGAGGCGTAGGCATAGTGGTAGTAACCATAATCACTGTAGCCGTATTTATTGGAGGCCTTTTTCTCCACGCCGTTAAAAATCGCACCTTTAATGGAAACGCCATTCTGGGAGAACCGGCGGACCGTCAATTCGATTTCTTTCGCCGGGTTCAGTCCGTAGCGCGTCACAATCAGGTTAGTCCCGGACAAGCGCCCGACAATCGCCGCGTCTGTCACTGCCAATATCGGCGGCGTATCGAGAATCACCAGATCGTATAGCTCGCTCGCCTGCTCTAATAACGCGCTGAAATTGGCGTGCATCAGTAACTCGGAAGGATTGGGCGGGATTTGGCCTCGGCTGACAAAATCGAAGTTGTCGATTTCGGTCTTATGGATAGCAGTGGCTACATCGCAACGCCGGGCCAGGATATCGGAGAGCCCATTGTCTGAAGAAACACTTAACACTTTGTGCAGATAGCCTTTGCGCATGTCGACGTCGATCAACAATACCCGCAACCCGGTTTGTGCTATCACCACCGCGAGGTTAACCGACACGAATGTTTTACCCACCTGAGGGCTAGGCCCGGAAATCATCAGACGGTTATTGCCGGCCTCATGCATGGCGAAGTGCAGACTGGTCCGCAAACTGCGCAACGCCTCGACGGCCAGATCGGTGGGATGAGTGACGGCCAGCAATGTAGAACCTGCGCCGGAACGTCCCCGTCCGCGAGAGACTTTGTCTTCTTCACTTTTCTGCAGAATGCTGTAAGGAATCGATGCGTAGACCGGCAACCCAAGTTGCTCGATGGCTTCCGGACTTTCCAGCCCCCGGTTAAGTGCCTTGCGCACCAGTACCAGGACCACCGCCAGGAAACCGCCAAGAATCGTGGCGATCAATACAATCAAGATTTTTTTCGGTTTGACCGGTTTGAAAAAATTGACATCCGCGGTGTCGATCAGACGCACGTTACCGACCGTCCCCGCGCGCATCACATCCAGCTCCTGAGACTTGTTCAGCAACTGGGTATAAATGGCAGTACCGACCTCTACATCCCGGGTAAGGCTCAGCAGTTCTTGCTGAGTAGAGGGAAGGCTCTCCACCTTGGACGCCAAACTTTTCTGCTTGCTGCTCAACTCACCAATCTGGGTCAACAATGCGCGATAGGCGGGATGTTGGCGGGTGAATTTTCGGTCCATCTCGGCTTGCTGCAATTTCAACTCTGAAATGCTGGTATCAAGCCCGACAATCTGATCGAGAATGGCTTTGGTTTCGAGCGTGATGTCCACGGACTTGCTGCGCGTCTGGTATTCATTCAAGGCATTCCCGGCTTTTTCCAGGTCCTTCTTGACCACCGGAAGTTGCTCTTTAAGAAACGCCAGGCTCTGCGCTGCCTCAGCTGAAGTGCGCTCTACGTTTTGCCGCACATAAATAGCGGCAATTTCATTGAGTGTTTTAATGGCCTGATTCGGATCGGTGCTTTCCAGCGCCAGCCCGATCATGCCTGACTCTTTACCGCGCTCGCTTACATCCAAATCCTCTTGGTAATCGAGGATGCTGGTCAGGCGAGAATTGCGGATGATTCTGAAGCGGGTTCCAGGATTGGCGTGCATTTCTTCTATCTGGAACGCAACGCCATTTTGCTCGAAAAGTTGTCCAGCCTGGCTGGCGGCCAAAACGTTGTCGTCTTCGTCCACCAGGGTGTAATGACCTTTTTCACCCGCGGTCAGGGTCAACTTCTTGCCCAGTTGTGAATCGGGAAGATCCAGTTTGAATATCTTCAGCGACTCCCCTCCCCAGGCGAAACTATTCAACCCCAACAAGGGGCCGGCTATTTCACCGGGATTTTTACTCTGGAATCGACGCGCCAGGAACTCACCGACCACCGGGAAGTACATCGGTTGTATGACTACATCAAGTTTCAGGTTATCGACCGTCTTACCAATCACCGCACGAGACTTGATCAGCTCAATCTCAGTCGCAGAAGGCGACTCTTTTCCCAACATGCTGCTGACATCGGAGAAACCCAACAAATCGTTCTTTTTAGCTTCGACCTGCAACAGCGCATTCGCCTGGTATACCGGGGTCGCAAGCACCGCGTACGCAGCCCCAGCCACCATGAAGGCACCGGTAACCGCGGCAATCAGCCATTTATGGTCGATGAGTGTTCCAAACAAGCCGAGAAGATCAATCTCGTCATTGTCGTCGTCCCGCACGTTAACTACCGGTGCTTGCTGCATAAGTCGGATTCTTTGCCTGTATTACGATTCAAAAAGGAGTGGCCATCAGCGCGCCAGGCGCTGTGCCCATGCGAGTACGGCTTCTTCGATCAACGCATAAGCGTGCACAAATGCAGGTTTGCCTTGACGGTAGGGGTCGCTGATTTCGCGATCGTCTTGCCACTTGCCCAGTAGCAGCACTTTGCCTCGCGCTTCAGGGGCAATGTTGAGTACCCCGCTGACATGCCGTCGTTCCATCACCAGAATCAAGTCCGCCTCGCTGACGGCTTGAGACGTGAGTTGAACGGCCTCATGCCCATCGGGCAGATGACCATGCTCCTTGAGTACGGCGTGTGCCGTCGGCTCGATGGGTTTGCCCGCCAAGGCAGCGAGGCCTGCCGAGCTGACCTCGATATCGGAATGAACGAGTGCCCCGCGCAGCAAATACTCCGCGGTGGGACTGCGGCAAATATTGCCGACGCAGACAATCAAAACCCTTTTAAGCAAGATAACATTCCCCGTCTTGTCAACATTGGCGGTGACATAGCACTTGCCGAACATAAGAGCTTTAAACTACGAATGAATCCGGGTATTTATAACCCCGGTAACTGCAGCTGAGACTTTCAAACCATCAGTGCGTATTTATTACCATGACGTTTGAACAGCCCCCAACTTTTTCTTCAGACAAAAAATAACATTTCACTCTTTGAACACTGAAAATAACAGTTCGATAATTTATCCAGACAATTTCTAACAATTGCCGTTTTCCCGCGACCGTTCAATCTAAATTACACCGAAATAGCGAGCGGCTAATATATAGCCGCTCCGTTAGTGAATTGCCAGGGCGTCGGGCATTCGGTTAGAAGTTGGGTAAGAGATGCCTTGGGCAATAACTTTATTTACAGCGGGTTGCGTCAGAAGCATGCAGTGGAACAACCAGGCATGCTCGCCGACCAAGCGACCGCACGATCTTTCTCTCTGCCTGCGCCTTGCGAGAAACATGGCGTACTGGCCTTTCGCTGCTCTTGCAGCGTTGCCAACATTTTTCTCGAGTGATCGAGCCATTTAGAGCCCGCACGCTCCAGCGTTATCGGTTCCGACAACCCGTCGAACCTTTCCTACTGCCATTAGCCATTCCATCTGTCTACTTTCAAGGACGCTTCCATGATTCGTAAATGCCTATTCCCCGCAGCCGGCTATGGGACCCGCTTTTTGCCCGCCACCAAGGCCATGCCGAAGGAGATGCTGCCGATCGTCAATAAGCCGCTGATCCAGTACGCCGTCGAGGAAGCGCGCGACGCCGGCCTGCAACATATGGCCATCGTCACTGGCCGGGGCAAGCGAGCGCTGGAAGATCATTTCGATGTCAGCTTCGAGCTCGAACACCAGATTCGCGGCACTGATAAGGAGCGATTCCTGGAAGGCACTCGTGAGCTGATCGACACCTGTACTTTTTCCTATACCCGCCAGGTGGAAATGAAGGGCTTGGGGCACGCCATTCTCAGTGGTCGTTCGTTGATTGGTGATGAGCCATTCGCCGTGGTGCTGGCCGACGACTTGTGTCTGAACCTGGAAGGCGACGGCGTACTGGCGCAAATGCTCAAGCTCTATGAGCAATTCCGCTGCTCGATCGTGGCGATTCAGGAAGTACCTCGTGAGCAAACCCAGAAGTACGGCGTGATTGCCGGCGAGCTGATTCGCGAGGGTATTTACCGGGTCAACAGCATGGTCGAAAAGCCCCGCCCGGAAGACGCCCCGTCCAACCTGGCCATTATCGGTCGGTACATTCTGACCCCCGATATCTTCGACCTGATCGCTGACACCGAGCCTGGCAAGGGCGGTGAAATCCAGATCACCGACGCATTGATGAAGCAGGCCCAGAACGGCTGCGTGCTGGCTTACCAATTCAAGGGACGACGCTTCGATTGCGGCGGTGCCGAAGGTTACATCGAAGCCACCAACTTCTGTTTCGAGAACCTGCATCAGAACACCTTGTGACGGCGCTGAACCCTGACAAACGTGTGCGTTATCGAATCGATTTTTCGGTCTTTATTACCCTATGGACGAAGCCTCTATGAAGACATTGAGCGGTTTCAAGGCAGATGACAGTCGCCGCCCGTATGGCGCTGACCTTAAAAACAACCTCGCGTACCTCATCGTGCGCGCCTATGCGTCGGAGCTGATCTTTCCCCGCGTGCAGAAACCGCCAGTGCTGCTGGTGGAGCGCATCGGCGCCTTCCCCTCCTCCGGGGAGATCCGCCGCCACGTCAAGGATGGTCCGGCGTTGCTGGCGAGCATCAGGCAGCGTTACGCCGCCGACGCCCTCGATATCGACGAGAGCGACGGGCTGAACCTGGTCTTTACCGACTGGCGTCTCAGCTTGCGTCTTTTGGACGATGGTTGCGTGACTTGCCTGACGGTGGAAAGTCGCGGCGATAGTTCGCTCATGCAGCACAAAACTGCCGAACTGCTGGGGCACATCGATGCTGGGAGGGGATTCGAATGAACGCGATTGCAGAACACGCCGCCAAAGCCTGGTATCTGCTTCAGTGCAAACCCAAACAGGATGAGCGCGCCGAAGAACATTTACAGCGCCAGGGTTATGCCTGTTTTCGCTCGACCTACCGGCGTGAGCGCGTTTTGCGCGGGCAGCGTCGAGTGATCAGCGAGTCGTTGTTTCCGGGCTATCTGTTTATTCAACTGAGCCTTCAGGACAGTTGGGGCCCGCTGCGCTCGACCCGCGGTGTTTCGCGAGTCGTCGGGTTCGGCGGTCAGCCACTGCCGATTCGCGATGCGCTGATCGACGAGCTCCAGGAACGGGACAGCCAGGCGATCGTGACAACGTTGTTGAGGCACGGGGATACGGTGCGCATCACTGAAGGCCCGTTCTCCGATCTCGAGGCGGTGTTCCTGGCCATGGATGGCGAGGAACGGGTGCTGTTGATGATGAATTTCCTGCAGCGTGAACAGCACATCAGCTTGCCATTGGCTGGCGTTAACAAGATTTAGATCCGCCCGGAGTCCTGAGTCAAAGAAACCTGTGGCGAGGGAGCTTGCTCCCGTTTGAGTGCGTAGCACTCACAAAAATCGGTTGTCAGATTTTTGGGGCCGCTACGCAGCCCAGCGCGAGCAAGCTCGCTCGCCACAAAGCCGAGGAAAACCTACGCTACTTCCGAGAGATGATTCCAGTCGATCCAACCCAAAAACCATGTCGCCAGAATCAGCAAACCGAACGCAATCCGGTACCAGGCAAACACCGCATAACTATGATTGGCGATGAACTTGAGCAAACCGCGCACAGCAATCATCGCAAAGAGGAATGCGGCAACAAATCCCAAGGCAAACACCGGCAAGTCTGCGGACTGGAACAGGTCACGGTACTTATAGCCCGAGTACACCGCAGCCCCCACCATCGTCGGCATCGCCAGGAAGAATGAAAACTCGGTAGCCGTCTTGCGTGACAGGCCAAACAGCAACCCGCCGATAATCGTCGAACCCGAGCGCGAAGTGCCGGGGATCATCGCCAGGCATTGCGCGCAACCGACTTTCAAGGCATCGGTCCAGCGCATCTCGTCAACGTGATCGATAACCACCACATGCTCACGTTGCTCCGCCCACAACATAATGATTCCACCGATCACCAGCGCCACGGCCACGGTGATCGGGTTGAAAAGATATTCATGGATTTTGTCAGCGAACATCACACCCAGAACAACCGCCGGCAAGAAACCGATCAACAAATTCAGCGTGAAACGTTGCGCATTACGCTGGGTCGGCAAACCGGTAGTGATCTCCAGAATCTTGTGACGAAACTCCCAGACGACCGCCAGAATAGCCCCCAACTGGATGATGATATTGAACGCCATGGCTCGCTCACCGCCGAAGTCGAGCAAGTCCGCGGCAATGATCTGGTGTCCCGTACTGGAGATGGGCAAAAACTCTGTGAGCCCTTCAACCAACCCTAGAATCGATACCTGCGTGGTAGTCCAGAAGTCCATTAATCCCCCGTTAAACCCTCTCGACTGAGAGGTCTGTTGATGATGCCGAGCAGTTGATTGCTGATCGCGATTAAACCCGTCGGACCAACGGAGGATTAAAGCGCACTCTCTGCCCGCTTTAGCCAAACGTTATAAAACGTCCATGACCGGGCTATGACTACCTCTACAGCCCCGACCGCCTGCTACGCTTTGCGTTCATGACCGGAGGAACAACCATGCCAGACGATCCCACCCCCGCCCTGCTCGATCGCTTCAACCAGAACATCACGGCCCTCGGCCGCGCTATTGATGAGATTGGCATCTGGATTGATAAGCGCGGTGATACTGACGTGTCAGAGCGGATAACCGATCACCTTAAGGTGCTGGCCGGTAACACTGACGCCATTGCCGAGCTGATGGCTGACCTGATCGCCAGATGGACACCCGAAGAAGAAATTGACCCGGAAGACTGATACTTGTGTGTCGCAAATCCATGGATGCCACTCATCGTCGGATCGTTGACGTTTTGACTTTGGGCGCGCGCAATGTCCTACCCAAAAATGATCGCCCAAGAGAAAACTCCATATGGCAAAGATCATAGTGCTCGCCGGTGACTTCCCACAGGGAGATGGGGAGTATTACTCGGGAACCATCACGCTCAAAACAGCCCTTAAACCACGAGTGGGGAAAAGTTTCTCCGTCTCGGAATTTAAAGATCTGACGGTCCAGAACACGGACTCCAATAAAAATATAAAGAGCGCCATAGGCCTGGGCATTGCCGGCGCGATGTTGTTGGGGCCAGTCGGTGCCATCGCAGGCTATCTGCTTGCTGGCAAGAGCACCGAGGTGACCTTCATGGCCACACTGAAGGACGGTGGCAAGCTCTTGGCTGCAACCGATTGCGATACCTACCGGGATATCTCGGAGCGCGCCCTCAATAAATCCCGTCCCGGTCGCCGACGCACTCCTTCCGAGTCACTTGATAACGGATCCATTCACTGATCCGCTTGCCCGGCGACGGCGAGAATGTTGCAGGGCACCCGATACAGAACATGCTCTGTGGTACTGCCCACCCACTTGTCCAGCCCCTTGCGATGCGCATTGCCCATGACGATCACATCGGCCCGGTGATGCGCGGCAAAGTCGGCCAGCGCTTTACCGGGCGGCCCTGCAACGAAGTGTTGCCGCTCGGTGGGCACGCCGTAGTGATCGGCCAGCGCGATGAATGACTTGTGCAAAGACTTGCGCACGTCGCTGTTAAAGCCAGGCATCGTCACTGCACCCGCGCCGGCATCAGACATGTGCGTCTGCGATAGGTCGTAGGCATACAGCAGATGCATTTCTGCATGGCATTGCGTTGCCAATTCGTTCGCGGCCTGGACGATCAGGTCGTTGATTCCAGTGATCTGAGTCTCTGGGTGCGACGGATCGACTGCCGCCACGATCACGCGCGGAAGTGGGCAACTGACTTCGCTGACCAGATGCACAGGCACTGGACATTCGCGCAGCAGATGCCAATCCAGAGGCGTGATGAAAACGCGTTTGAGCGCCGACTCATGCTGCACATCCTTGATAACCAGATCCGCCTGCGTTGTTGTCACGTGCTGAAGGATCTCTTGCAACGCGTCGCGTGTGAAAAGCACCTCGGTACTCAGGTTGATCCCGCGCCCACGGATCAGCTCGGCTTCATCGTTGAGCCATTTTTCGTTCTCTTGCTGACAAGCCTCACGAAACCGCGCATTGGCGTGGATCAAACCCAGGATGCTGAAATCTTCGATAAACACCGTGATATGCAGCGCTGCGCCCGTGGCTTCGGCAAGGGCGACGGCCCGCTGCAGCGCCGGCGTATGACGCATGGTGGGACCGGCTATTAGAAGGAGTCGTTGATATTGGCTCATGTCACACCTCCAAACGTTCTGGGATATCTGCTAGCCCCCCAGCCTCTCGTCTGTCGCACCGCCAGCGATCTGCTATCGCCTCAATGACCTGGATCGACACAATCAATATACGCCTGGATTCAACTAACCCGCCAAGATGTGGATCATCGTACCCACTACGATGAACCCCATCCCGACGGCCAATTGATTGACGACGCGAAGTTACTTCTTCGCATACTTCGCGCCGTGCGGATCGTTAAGCTTCACCTGCATCAGTTCCCATTCACGCTGAATGATTGAGTAAGGGATAAAGATGCTGATTCTCTCAGCCCCCTTTAACCCAGGGTGAAAACTCACATCATTAAGGGTGGTGGAGAAAAAGCCGACATTGATACCGACAATACTGCCGTCATTGCCGATGACGGGACCACCCGACATCCCCTTGATCATCGGGGCATCATGGATCGCATAGCGTTCGCCGCTGCCTTCATCGCTATTGATGAAAGGCGCCGGGTACACTTTGCCTTGCCCGGTGACAGTCGTCATGTAGGGGCTCGCCCCCACGGCAGTGATGTGTTCACCCACACGCGGTGCGCGCCATGACGGATAACGACCGTCGGCCTTGTGCTGGATGAAGACGAGGTCGCAGCCGGTGCTGCAGCTGTATTCCACGTGGCGGATGAGGGGGGTGTGGCGAGTGGTGACGGCATAGTCTTCGTTCCATTGCACGGCCGAGGCCATGTACAGATAGGGCAAGGGAAAGCCCGAGAAGACTGAAAAATATGAGTCATTGGCAGGCCCCGACAAGTCGGGTTTTACCATACCGTTGCATCCTGCAAGAACAGCTCCTGTTAAAAAGTAGGTCATGATTTTAATCATGATAATCACCGACTTATAAGGAGGTTTGATTTTTATTGTGGCGAATCTTTTAGTTGTCTGGTGCTTGTAGTTTCCCTCGCAGCCCTGGTCTGGTGCATTTATTTATGGCTGAAGTTGTAAAGAATGCGTATGAATAAATTGTGCTAAGACTAATTGCTTTTCGATCCATATAACAAACTGCAAATATTTGACGCCTGAAAAATGGCAGAACCACAAATAAAAACAGAAATTAAAGTTGCACACTTCAACTAAAACGGGTGAAACAGCCGCCGTCAGAGCAATTTAACTCACTTCGGCATGCCTCGGTAACGCCACAGAAATCATCGCCGCGAAAATAACAAACGCACTGGATATCCATAAACACGCCACCAGCCCGAAAGCCTGATAAACCCAGCCAGAGAGCACGGTGCCGATCAGCCGTCCCATGGCGTTGGACATGTAGTAAAAACCCACGTCCAGCGACACGCCGTCTTCCTTGGCATAGGACACGATCAGGTAGCTGTGCAGCGAGGAGTTCACCGCGAACAGCGCACCAAAGACCATCAATCCGCCCAACAGCACCGCCTGTTGCGACAACCCAGTGTTCAGCCCCAGAGCGATTGCCGCGGGCAGGCCTGCCAGGGCAAACGCCCACAGAAAGGCAGCGCGACCATCAGGAACATGGCCCCGTTTCTTGCCGGTGATTCGCGGCGCGAACGATTGCACGATGCCGTAGCCGATCACCCAGGCCGCGAGGAATCCACCGACCTTCCAGAAGTCCCAGCCAAAGACGCTGCTCAAGTACACCGGCAAAGCCACGACAAACCAGACATCGCGAGCACCGAACAGGAACATCCGGGCCGCTGACAGAATGTTGATCGCCCGGCTTTTGGACAGGATGTCGCGAAACCTGGGCTTGGCTTTGGCCTTACCCAAATCCTTCGTCAACAGAATCAAGCTGCTAACCCAGATCAGCGCCAGAACACCCGCCAGGGCCAGCAATGCCCCTTTGAACCCGATCAGGGCGAGCAATGCCCCGCCGAGAAAGAAGCCAACCCCCTTGAGTGCATTCTTCGAGCCGGTGAGGATGGCTATCCATTGGTAAAGCGTGCCCTGCTGCCCCTCGGGCACTAACAGCTTGATCGAGCTTTTGGCGCTCATTTTGTTCAGGTCTTTGGCGATCCCCGACAACGCCTGCGCGCCCATCACCCAAGGAATCGTCAGCCAGGCCACTGGCACCGTCAGCATCAACAGCGCCACAACCTGTATCCCCAACCCGATGTTCATGGTCCGGTTCAAGCCCAGTCGGGCGCCGAGATAACCGCCCAGCAGATTAGTGATCACACCAAAGAGTTCGTAGAACAGAAACAACGCCGCGATTTGCAGCGGGCTGTAGCCCAACGCGTGAAAGTGCAGCACCACCAACATGCGCAAGGCACCGTCGGTGAGGGTGAAGGCCCAGTAATTGCCCGTCACGAGCAGGTACTGCCGCACTTGAGGCGTGAGGGCTGACAACGCTTTCATCATCGCTCCTCAGACGGCCAGACCGACCATTCTGGCCAGTTCGACAGTGCGGTTCGCGTAAGCCCATTCATTGTCGTACCAGGCATAGAGTTTGACCTGGGTGCCATTGATGACCATGGTCGACAGCGCATCGATGATCGATGAGCGTGGGTCGGTGCGGTAGTCGATGGACACCAGCGGACGCTCCTCGAAACCGAGGATGTCTTTCAGTTCGTTCTCGGACGCGTTCTTGAGGAACTGATTCACTTCTTCGACAGTGGTGACGCGCTCGACTTCAAAGACACAGTCGGTCAGCGAAGCGTTGGCCAGCGGTACGCGCACGGCGTGACCATTCAGACGCCCGCGCAGTTCCGGGAAGATTTCGGCAATCGCGGTGGCCGAGCCGGTGCTGGTCGGGATCAAACTCATGCCCGACGCCCGGGCACGGCGCAAATCCTTGTGGGGTTGGTCGAGGATGCTTTGCGTGTTGGTCAGGTCGTGGATGGTGGTGATCGAGCCGTGGCGAATCCCCAGTTTTTCGTGGATCACCTTCACCACCGGTGCCAGACAGTTGGTGGTGCACGATGCGGCGGTGACGATGCGATGTTCCGCCGGGTTGAACAGCTGATGGTTGACGCCCATGACGATGTTCAGTGCGCCCTGCTCCTTCACCGGGGCGCTGACCACCACACGCTTCACGCCTTGGTCGAGGTAAGCCTGAAGCACCGCGACGGTCTTCATCTTGCCGCTGGCTTCAATCACCAGATCGCAGCCCGACCAATCGGTGTCGGCAATCGCCTTGTTGGCCGTTACCTTGATGCGTTTGCCGTCGATGACGATGTTGTCGCCCTCGGAGTCGGCCTGGTCAATCCAACGGCCATGCACCGAGTCGAAGTTCAGCAGGTGCGCATGGGTTGCCGCGTCGCCTGCCGGATCGTTGATCTGCACGAATTCAAACTCTGGCCAGCGCCAGGCTGCTCGCAGAGCGAGGCGACCGATGCGGCCAAAACCATTGATGCCCACTTTGATAGTCATGTTGGTGTGCTCTGTTTCTGTTGTCAGGGGTGGCGCTTTGGGAATCATCAAGCCGGGCAGCAAGCCGCTGCCCGTTCGGGACGGTCACCCATTTCTTCAAGGCGTTTGGCATCTGGGCTCAACCAGTGCTGGTTGGCTTCGAGCACCAAGGTCAGCACCTGATGCACCCAGTCTGGAAGGTTCGGATGCAGTCGGTAAAAAACCCATTGACCCTGCCGACGGTCCGAGAGCAATCCGCCTGTGCGCAATTGCGCCAGGTGCCTGGAGACTTTGGGCTGGCTCTCATTCAACGCACAGGTCAGCTCGCAGACGCACAGCTCACCCTCTCGGGCGATGAGCAGCATCATGCGGACCCGGTTGTCGTCAGCCAGGCATTTGAAAACGGTGGTCGGCGTCAGGTGGTCAGCCATTGGGTTTCTCTGCGTGGGGTGTTCATATGCGTTTTTCCGAATATATGTTTTCCCGCATGTACGGGTCAACGGCAAATGTATCGACTCCGTGTGTGAATGATATTTATTTACTTACAAAAGGTAATCGTTATCATTAACGCAATAACTAAAAAAGGAGCTCATGGTGGCTTTACCGCGCATTTACCCCGCCTCTCTCTCACTGCTGGGGCTTTTTGCAGTACCTGATTTGCAAGCACAAACCCAATCGGCATTGGCCCTTCCTGCAACCGCTGTGACCAGTGATTACAGCGAGCAGAGCTACAAGCCGACCGACAGCCGCAGTGCGCTGAAGATCGATGCGCCGCTGCGGGATATCCCGCAAACGGTGAACGTGATCCCCCAGAGCGTGATCAAGGATCAGGGCGCACAGTCGATGGAAGACGTGTTGAAGAACGTCCCCGGCATCGGTCTTTCCAATGGCGATGGCCAGCGCGACCAAGTCACCATTCGCGGCTTCAGTGCCATCGGCGACATGTACGTCGACGGCGTTCGTGACGACGCGCTCTACTTCCGCGATCTGTCCAACGTCGAGCGCGTGGAAGTGATCAAGGGACCGGCAGCGGTGCTCTATGGCCGTGGCTCATCCGGTGGCCTGATCAATAGCATCAGCAAGAAACCCAACTTCACCCCCAAACAGGAAGTGGGTGTCAGCTTCGACAGCGAGGGTAAAAAGCGCACGCAGTTCGACGCTGGCTGGGCCGATCAGCAGCAAAACGACAAGGCATTCCGGGTGACCGGTGCGCTGGAGAACAGCGACACCTTCCGCGATGACGGCTATATCGATCGCAAGGCCATTGCGCCTTCGGCCTACTTTAAACTCTCCGACGATCTTGAGCTGAACCTGGGGGCGACTTACCTCTATGACAAACGCTTGATCGACTTCGGCATTCCCGCACGGGGCGATCGTCCGGTCGATGTCGATCGGGACAAGCGCTTCGGTGCCGCCGACCCGGATGACGATTACACCCGCAGCGAAGTGTTTTCGTTCACGGCCGGCGTCGACTACCGCATCAACGACGACTTCACCCTCAGCAACACCAGCCGCTACTACCACTATGATCTGGATCGCAACAACACACTCGCCGACTCCAGCCCGACCCGTTTCGTCACCGCTCCCAACGGCGAACTGCTGGTAAAGCTCAATCGCGGCAACGTGCAGCGCAAGGAAGACGGCTGGTTCAACCAGACCGAACTGAAGCAACAGGCCACGCTGGCCGGGATGAACCACAACCTGCTCTATGGCGTGGAGCTGGGGCGTCAGGTCAAGGATCAATCCGTCTTTAGCCAGAACAACGTAGCGCGGGTTCCGGTGTACCGCGATGGTTTGGTCGACGTACCGTTCCAGGCCAACCGACAAACCGCCAAGGGCACCACTACCCAGGACACGGCCGGTTTCTACGTCCAGGATCTGATTGAACTGACCCCGCACTGGAAAGCTTTGCTGGGGGTGCGCTATGACGTGTTCGACCAGCAATATTCGGATGACCTGACGGGTGCCTCCATGTCCCGAACCGACAACACTTGGAGCCCGCGCGCAGGCCTGGTCTATCAGCCTGATCAGGTTCAGTCCTACTACATTTCGGTGAGTCGTTCTTATCAACCCTCCTCCGAAGTCTTCGCCCTGAGCACTAGCAACCAGGACCTTGAGCCGGAGCAAACCACCAACTTCGAGATCGGTGGCAAGTGGGACCTGCTCGACAATCGCCTGGCGTTGACGGCGGCGCTGTTCCGTCTGGAACGCACCAACATGAAAACGACCGATCCGGCGAACCCGACCAAGCTGGTCCTGTCGGGTGAGCAGCGCACCGACGGTCTTGAACTGACCGCCACCGGGCAGTTGAGTGACAAGTGGCAGGTCTATGCCGGCTATGCCTATCTGGACGCCGAGATCACCAAGTCCAACAACCGAACCAACGGCGTTGCCAACGAAGGCCAGACACCAACCCTGACCCCGCGTCACAGTGCCAACCTCTGGCTGGTGCGCTCGCTGACCAACACCTGGCGCGTGGGCATGGGGGCGAACTATGTCGATGACCGTTACACCGCCCTGGACAACCAGGTGGTCATGCCCGCTTACACCACCGTGGACGCGGCGTTGCTCTATAACTTGCCGAAATGGGACATGGCGCTGCGCTTGCGTAACGTCTTCGACAAGGACTATTACGCCTCGGCCCATGGCTCGGTAGACCTGATCACCCCCGGAGCACCACGGACTCTGGAGCTGAGCACCAACTACCGGTTCTGAGTGGAACCTGAAGCAGATGCCCTGCCTTCCAGGCAATGCCAATCAAGCACTGTTCCTCAGTCATGCTTACCTTGGTGGCGAGCGAGCTTGCTCGCGTTGGGCTGCGTAGCGGCCCCAAATATCTGACAACAATCGTCGATTTTTGTGAGTGCTACGCACTCAAGCGGGAGCAAGCTCCCTCGCCACAGGTGTCGGTGACTCAAGACTCTCTTCAGTGAATAGCAACATCGTGACAACGATTCAAAGCTCAACTAACCTTCAGCGCGCGGAGAGTGATGAGAATCTCTCGCGTTGTCAGACAACAACAATATGTAGAGGAAAACCCATGCGTAAACTTCTGTTGCTCTCGCTTCTTGCCGCCTCCCCCTTGGCTTTCGCCGGGACTCAATGCACCACAGCCGACAAGGCCCAATGGCAGGACCAGGCCAAGTTCCAGGAAGATCTCAAGGCCAAGGGCTACAACATCAAGAAATTCAAGGTCACGAGCGGCAATTGCTACGAGATATACGGCTGGGACAAAGACAAGCGCAAAGTCGAAATCTACTTTGACCCGGTCACCGGCAAGGTCGTGAAAGAAGAAATCGAATAGGACCCCTGTGAAAGCTGAAACCCTGCGCCTCTGGGACCCCCTCGTACGCGTTTGTCATTGGTCCCTGGCGGTAGTCTTCATCAGCGACTACTTCCTCAATGAGGAAGGAGACGGCTGGCATCGCTGGCTCGGCTATTACGCCGTGGCTGTCGTGTTGGTGCGCGTGGTGTGGGGGTTCATCGGCCCGCCAGCGGCGCGTTGGTCAGACTTCTGGCCGACCCCGACGCGGGTCGTTCAGCATGGCCGGGCGCTGTTTTCCGGCAAGGGCTATCACCGCATGGGGCACTCGCCCATCGGTGCACTGGTGATGGTCCTCATGCTGCTGTTGATGACAGGTCTGGGTATCAGCGGTTTTTTGATGGAAGAAGTGGACTATTTCTGGGGCGAGGACTGGCTACGTGATGTCCACGAGTTTATGGCCAATGCGCTGCTCGCGCTGGTTTGCGTGCATATCGTCGCCGCGTTGGTGGAAAGCGTCCGCTTGCGTGAAAACCTGCCGCTGTCGATGATCACTGGCCATCGCCGTAAGCGCTAGGTCTCAAGCACTCTTCCCCATCGGTTGCAGCAGGCACCGCGCGCCCAACGCATCAATCTGCGGACGCCCGAATAAATAACCTTGCCCCCACTCGCTGCCGCAGGCGCTGGCAAGCGCCCTGTCGGCTTCGGACTCAATCCCTTCGATGATCACACACGGCGCCAGGGTCTTGCACAACTGCACCAAGTGGCCAAGGGTCTGGGCGTTGTTGGTCTCCAGGCGTGCACGCTGGATGTAACCCTGGTCAATCTTGACGATGTCCGGTCGGGTCTGACGAATGAATTCCAGGGTACCCAGCCCCGCGCCAAAATCGTCGATGGCCACCCGGCAGCCCAGTTCGCGCAAGCACAGGACGAATTCAATTGCCGCCAAAGTGCTGGGCGGCGTGGCGCTTTCGGTGATTTCAATAACCAGTCGCGCGGCCACCGAGGGCGCATCACGCAATTGCGCGATGATCTCCTGCCAGTAGTGGTCGACGATGGCGCTTTGCGCAGAGATGTTGCAGCCCAATCGCAGGTGTTCATCCAGCAGCAAGCTGTCGATCACGCTATGCACCACGCTGCGGTCAAGCTCGCGCATCAGTTGATGTTTCTCCAGCATCGCAAAGGGATAGACCCCTTTCCCCAGGGCATCGATATGCCGCAGCAGCCCCTCCTGATACAGCACCCGACTGCTGTCGGGTAACCAGACCACCGGCTGAAACGCCAGGACTAATCGGCCGAGAGCCAACTCACTGTAAAAGTTTCTAACTCTGTGCATGACACATCCGTGGACAAAGCAGCGGCTTGTCGCCGGCTGAGTGTGACTACGCCGAACGGGCGCTCCTGCGACTGCAAGGGTTGACTGCCGGCCATAATCGCCCCGCCTCTCGCCGTCAGGAAGTGTTCCCGGATACCTTTCGTTTGTCCTTGGAAACGTGGTCGTCCCGTTAATCGACTGTGGTGATTTGTTTATTGCGATCATGCGCCGGCTCGCGCGATATCACTTAGCTACCACTTCAGGATGAACTATGCACAGAATGACCTGCGCCAGTTTTCGGGTGCTTGCCGATGTCTTGACCGACGGAGGTGCAAACGTGGAAGCCTTGCTCAAGCAGTTCGACAGCAGCGAGGAGGTCTTTGCAAACCCCAAAGGTGTCGGGCTGGAGCTGGTCTATAAGGTGATGGAAGAAGCGGTAAAGCGTACCGGCAATCCAGATATCGGCCTGCTGGCCTATACCCGGGCGCACCCGGCCAATCTGGAGGTGCTCGGTTATGCCGTGATGTCCAGTGCCACTCTGGGCACCGCTCTGCAACGCCTGGTGGACTATCACTCACTGATCAGCAACGGCTTCTGCATGTGCCTGGAACGCAAACCCCGGGCGCTGAGATTGATCGGCTTCGATATCAGCATGGAACCGTCACTGACGCCCCGCCCGTTCATCGATGCTGGTGCCGCGCAAACGCTGGGGCTGGTCCACTGGCTGCTGCCCAAGCACAAACCCCAACCCCTGGCGGCGAGCTTTACCTACCCCGAACCCGCGGACACCTCATGGCTGGAACGTTTGCTGGGCAGCAACCTGCTGTTCGACGCACCGTACAACAGCCTGACGTTCAGCCTCGACGACTGCTCGATTGCATTGCCCACCGCCGATCCAGCATTGGATGTCCTGCATGTCGAATACGCTCGCACGCGCTTGAACCTGTTGCTCAATGACTCAATGACCGCGCGGGTCCGACGGGTGCTGTCCGAACGTCTGGCCCAAGGCGTGCCCAGCGACCTGGACAAAATCGCCCAGGTGGTCGGGGTTAGCGCGCGCAGCCTGCAACGACGCCTGAGCAATGAAGACATGCACTTCTCCGCGCTGCAGGATGAGGCGCGGCTGATGCTCGCACACAACTTCCTGCGCAACTCGGTGCGCAGCGTAAAGTACATCGGCGCGTTGCTGGGTTTTCGCGATCAGAGCAGCTTTCATAAAGCCTGCATGCGCTGGTTCGGCATGACCCCGGGGCGCTATCGCGAAGAGTCCTGATACCGCGCATTGCCCTCCCCCTTGTGGGAGAGGGCGAGGCCAATCCTAGGTGTGATGTATTTCCCGATCCTTGGTTTCCGGCAGGAAGAACGTGCCAAGAATGGCCGTCATCACGGCGATGACGATCGGGTACCACAGCCCGTAGTAGATATCCCCCGTGGCCGCGACCATGGCGAACGCCACCGTGGGCAGAAAGCCGCCGAACCAGCCGTTGCCTATGTGGTACGGCAGCGACATCGAGGTGTAGCGAATGCGCGCCGGGAAGAGTTCCACCAGCCAGGCGGCGATCGGGCCGTAGACCATGGTGACGTAGATCACCAGGATGGTCAGGAGCAGCAGCACCATCGGATAGTTGGTCTTGGCCGGGTCGGCCTTCTCGGGGTAACCGGCGTCCTTGAGGGCGGTGCCGAGGGTAGCGACGAAGGCATCGTTGCGGGCCTTGAAGTCGGCGGCTGGCATGCCGGTACCCTCGAAGCTCTGGATCACCTTGTCGCCGATGCGGACCTGCGCGATAGCACCTGGTTCGGCCTTCACGTTCTCATAGGGTATGGCCTTCTTCGCCAGCACAGTCTTGGCGAGGTCGCAGGAGCTGGTGAATTTGGCCTTGCCCACCGGGTCGAACTGGAACGAGCACTTACTCTGATCGGCAATCACCGTGACCGGGTTTTTCTCCTGCGCGGCGAACACGTCGGGGTTACCGTATTGGGTCAAGGCATTGAAGATCGGAAAGTAGGTCAGCGCCGCAATAATGCAGCCGGCCATGATGATCCCTTTGCGGCCGATGCGATCGGACAGGCTGCCGAATACGATGAAGAACGGCGTGCCGATCAGCAGCGAGCCGGCAATCAGATAGTTGGCGGTCTGTGGGTCGATCTTCAGCGTCTGCAGCAGGAAAAACAGCGCATAGAACTGTCCGGTGTACCAGACCACCGCCTGGCCGGCGGTACCGCCAAGCAACGCCATGATCACTATCTTGAGGTTTTCCCAGCGGGCGAAGGATTCGGTCAGCGGCGCCTTGGACGACTTGCCTTCTTCCTTCATCTTCAAGAACACCGGTGACTCGCTGAGTTGCAAGCGGATGTACACCGAGATGATCAACAACAGAATCGACAGCAGGAAGGGAATCCGCCAGCCCCAGGCCTCGAAGGCTTCGTTGCCGAGAATGGTTCGGCAGGCAAGGATCACCAGCAGCGAAAGGAACAGGCCGAGGGTCGCGGTGGTCTGGATCCACGAGGTGAAGTAGCCGCGTTTGCCTTTGGGCGCATGTTCGGCCACGTAGGTCGCCGCGCCGCCGTACTCACCGCCCAGGGCCAGGCCTTGCAACAGGCGCAGGGTGATCAGGATGATCGGCGCCGCCACGCCGATGGTCGCATAGCCGGGCAGAAAACCCACTATGGCGGTGGAGACACCCATGATGACAATGGTGATGAGGAAGGTATGCTTGCGCCCGATCATGTCGCCCAGTCGACCGAAGACGATGGCGCCGAAGGGCCGTACAGCGAAGCCGGCGGCGAACGCGAGCAGCGCGAAGATGAAGGACGTTGTCTCATTGACGCCGGCGAAAAAGTGCTTGGCGATGATCGCGGCGAGGGAGCCGTAAAGATAGAAGTCGTACCATTCGAACACGGTGCCCAGGGACGAGGCGAAAATGACCTTGCGCTCCTCCCTGGTGATCCCGTGGTGGGGCGCGCTGCCCGTGGATGCGTTGTCGATTGCGGCCATGAGTCTTCTCCGTCTTGCTCTTGTTGTAGGCCGGAGTACCTCACTCTCTTTTTACCGCACCCAGGCCCTATGGCTGATGTCATCGGATTACGGATTGCGCAAAGCATGCAAACAGGCTGATGGCCTCGCATCGCTGCAAGGTTTCTTGAAGCATAATCGGCTTCGCACAGATATCCACTCGGCCATCCTGCTCAGACCCGGGCCGACGCGCTGCCGAATGACTAACCAGACCGGTGAAATCCCACGCGAAGCGTCTGGGTGGCGTTCGCTGATGCCTATTCTTCGGGGCGGCCATCGCCTGGAACTTCGCAGCGAAAGAATTTCGTATACCCTATCGCCATCTCACTCCAAACGACCGCTGCCGTGAACCTACCCAAACTCAACGCTCCCGACCTTGGCAATACACCATCGACTTCGGAAATCATCACCCGTCATTTGCGGGACGCGATCGTCGCCGGGCATTTCGCCGAAGATGAGCCGATTCGCCAGGATGACATCGCCCGCCAGTTCAACGTCAGCAAGATCCCGGTGCGCGAGGCCCTCAAGCGGCTGGAGGCCGAAGGGCTGGTGATGTTCCAGCGCAATCGCGGGGCGATGGTCACGCGGGTTTCCGATGCCGAACTGGCGCAGATGTTCGAAGTGCGGATGTTGCTGGAGGACAAAATACTGCGCCTGGCCATTCCCAACATGACCGAAGAAACCTTCGCCCGTGCCGAGCGCATCTGTCAGGAATTCATCGGCGAGGACGACGTGGGCCGCTGGGCCGAGCTCAATTGGGAGCTGCACGCTTGCCTCTATGAGCCGGCGCAACGACCATTTCTGGTCAGCCTGATTCGTTCGGTCAACGACAAGCTGGAGCGCTACCTGCGCATGCAGATGAGCCTGTCGGCCGGCAAGGAACGGGCTGATCACGAGCACCGTGAGATCATCAAAGCCTGTCGTGCCGGGGATGTGGATCTGGCAGTAAAGCTGTTGGACGAGCATATTGCCGGGGTCTGCAAGACCCTGTTCGAGCACCTGCCTCACGCGCACTGACCGTTAGAGTGCTGTGCTGATTTCGTCATCGGCACAGGATAAATCCATCAAGCCGACACCCCGCTGCACAGGCCACTCTTTCGTTCACTCATCTGAACGGACGTGGCCATCCCATGAAACGCATCACCGTGATCGACTCCCATACCGGCGGCGAACCGACCCGTCTGGTGACCGCAGGCTTCCCTGACCTGGGCACCGGCAGCATGGCCGAACGCCGCCAGCGGCTCGCCGAACATCACGATCAATGGCGCGCCGCTTGTGTGCTCGAACCCCGTGGCAGCGACGTGCTGGTGGGTGCCCTGCTCTGCGAGCCGGTCGACCCGAGCGCTTGTGCCGGGGTGATTTTCTTCAACAACACCGGTTACCTGGGCATGTGCGGCCACGGCACGATTGGCCTGGTGGCGTCGTTGGCGCATCTGGGCAAGATCAGCCCCGGCGTGCATCGCATCGAGACGCCCGTGGGTACGGTGCAGGCGACTTTGCACGACGACCATTCGGTGAGCGTGCGCAATGTGCCGGCCTACCGTTACCGCAAGGCGTTGGTGTTGCAGGTGCCAGATATCGGCCAGGTGGTCGGTGATATCGCCTGGGGCGGCAACTGGTTTTTCCTGATCGCCGAGCATGGCCTGCGGGTGGCCGGCGACAACCTCGACGCGCTGACCGCTTACACCTACGCCGTGCAGCAGGCACTGGAGGCCCAGGGTATTCGTGGCGAAGACGGCGGGCTGATCGACCATGTCGAACTGTTCAGCGATGACGATCACGCCGACAGCCGCAACTTTGTCCTCTGCCCCGGCAAGGCTTATGACCGCTCACCGTGCGGCACCGGCACCAGCGCCAAACTGGCGTGCCTGGCAGCGGACGACAAACTGCAACCGGGACAGATCTGGCGCCAGGCCAGTGTCATCGGCAGCGAGTTCGAAGGCTCTTACGAATGGCAGGGCGAGCGCGTTGTGCCGACCATTCGCGGCCGCGCTTTTATCAGCGCCGAAGCCAGTCTGATCATCGAACAGGATGACCCGTTCGCCTGGGGCATTCGCCCATGAACGAGGGCCTTGTGGCCGATGTGATCGTGATCGGCGCCGGCATCATCGGCGCCGCCTGTGCCCAGGCGCTGGCCCGTCGTGGCTTGCAGGTGCTGGTGCTGGACGCCGGCCTGCACGGTGCGACGGCGGCGGGCATGGGCCACCTGCTGGTGCTCGACGACAACCCGGCCGAGCTGGCCCTGAGTCAATATTCCCTGCAACGCTGGCGCGAGCTGGCACCGGACCTGCCCGACGGCTGCGCCTACCGCAACAACGGCACACTGTGGCTGGCGGCCAACGCCGAGGAAATGGCAGTCGCCCATAGCAAATACTTGAACCTGAAAGCCCAGGGCGTGGCGTGCGAATTGATCAGCGCCAGTGCCTTGCGCCAGCGTGAACCGGAACTGCGCGAAGGTCTGGAAGGCGGTTTGCTGATCAATGGCGACGGCATTCTTTATGCGCCGGCGACAGCCAACTGGATGCTCGACACGCCGAACATCCGTCAGCGCCGGGCGCGGGTCAGCGCAGTCGATGGCAACCGCGTCTGCCTCGATGACGGTCACTGGTTGAGTGCCGAAGCGGTGGTGTTGGCCAACGGTATTCAGGCCAACGAACTGTGCCCGGAGTTACCCATCGAGCCGAAAAAAGGTCACCTGCTGATTACCGATCGCTACCCCCGCACCGTTACCCACACCTTGGTCGAACTGGGTTACGTCACCAGCGCCCACAACGCCACGGGGCCGTCGACCGCCTGCAATATTCAGCCGCGCCCCACCGGGCAATTGTTCATCGGTGCCTCGCGCCAATTCGGCACCACCGACCCGCAGGTCGAAGGCTGGATGCTGGCGAAAATGCTCAAGCGCGCCGCCGAGTACATGCCGGGGCTGGCCCGACTCAACGGCATCCGCGCCTGGACCGGCTTTCGCGCCGCCAGCCCCGACGGCCTGCCGCTGGTGGGCCAACACCCGCAACGCCAAGGCTTGTGGCTGGCGGTGGGTCACGAAGGTTTGGGCGTCACCACGGCCCCCGGCACAGCTGACTTGCTGGTGGCGCAACTGTTCAACGAACCCCCGCCACTGGCCGCACCACCCTATCTGCCCCAGCGTTTCCTTGGAGAACCTGCCTATGCCTGAATTGCTGCTGGACGGCCGCGCCTTGACGGTGGCCGAGGGCACTAGCGTCGCCGCGGCCTTGGCGTTGGGCAGCGACGGCTGCACGCGCACGTCAGTCAGTGGTCAGCGCCGCGCACCGCTGTGCGGCATGGGCATCTGCCAGGAATGCCGGGTGACCATCGACGGCCGGCGACGCTTGGCCTGCCAGACTTTGTGCCGAGACGGCATGCAGGTGCAGACATGCCCATGAACGAATACGCCGATCTGCTGATCATCGGTGCCGGCCCCGCTGGCATGGCCGCCGCCCTTGCCGCCGCACCCAGCGGCGCACGCATCGTCCTGCTCGACGACAACCCGCTGCCGGGCGGGCAAATCTGGCGTGACGGGCCTCAAGCCAACGTGCCCGATCAGGCCCGTCGCCTGCGTGAGCGTTTGCAGTCATGCAGTAACATCCGCCGTCACGCTGGCACCCGAGTGATCGCCAGTCCCGGTCCGAAACAGCTGTTGGTCGAAAATGACGATGCCGGCTGGCTGATCAGCTACGACAAACTGATTCTGTGCACCGGCGCCCGCGAGTTACTGCTGCCCTTCCCCGGATGGACGTTGCCCGGCGTGACCGGGGCCGGTGGTTTGCAGGCGCTGGTCAAGGCGGGTGTTCCGGTGCAGGGTGAACGCATGGTGATCGCCGGCAGCGGCCCGCTGTTACTGGCAAGTGCCGCCACCGCGAAAAAACATGGCGCCCAAGTACAACGCATCGCCGAGCAAGCCTCGCGCACCGCCGTCGCCGGTTTCGCCGCGCAACTGCCCCGCTGGCCCAACAAGCTGATGCAATCGTTCAGCTTGTTCAACCGCCATTACCGGACCGCGACTCATGTGCTGGCCGCCCTCGGCACTGACCGACTGGAAGGCGTGCGCCTGCAACAGCAAGGCAAAATCGTCGAACTGGCATGTGATCGGCTGGCCTGTGGTTTTGGCTTGATCCCGAACATTCAGTTGGGCCATGCACTGGGTTATGCCATCGAAGGTCAGGCGTTGGCGGTGGATGCCTGGCAGGCCAGCAGCCATTCCGATCATTATGCGGCGGGTGAATGCACCGGGTTTGGTGGCAGTGAACTGGCGTTGGTCGAAGGTGCAATTGCTGGTCACGCGGCGGTCGGTAACCTTGAAGCGGCCCGCCAATTATGGCCACGCCGGGCACGCTGGCAGGGTTTCGCCAGAGCGCTGAATCAGGCATTCGCCCTCGCCCCGCCACTCAAGTCCCTGGCCCAACCCGACACTCTGGTTTGCCGCTGCGAAGACGTGCCTTACGCCGCATTGGCCGGGCATTCTGACTGGCGCGAAGCCAAGCTGGCCAGCCGCTGCGGCATGGGTGCCTGTCAGGGCCGGGTGTGCGGCGGTGCGGTGCAGCACCTGTTCGGCTGGCAACCTTCGGCACCCCGCCCACCCTTCAACCCGGCGCGAATCGAGACCTTGATGTGCCTGGACGACACCCCGCCAGCCTGAAACTCCCTCGGGGGTTTCGGCCACGCTGTCGAGCCTCTATGATCCCGGGGTCGCCATCAGACCCCAGCGCCATGTATCCCTCGCTCAGCACCTTCAAACCCTGCGACTTGCCAACGCTGCTCAACAGTCTGCAGCCGATTGCGCCGCTGCTCGATACCCTGTCGGACGTGGTGTTTTTCATCAAAGACTGCGAAGCCCGCTACGCCTTCGTCAACCAGACTTTGGCCCGGCGTTGCGGTTTCAAACATCGCGAGGAACTGCTGGGGCGCACCGCCGAAATGGTCTTCCCGGAACGCTTCGGCCCGCTGTACACCGAACAGGATCGACGGGTCCTGTCCAGCGGCCGCGAACTGGCCGATCAACTGGAGCTGCACCTGTATTACGGCAACCAGCCGATCTGGTGCCTGACCCACAAACTCGCCTTGCAAGATGAACAGGGTCACATCGTTGGCCTGGCCGGGATCTCCCGCGACCTGCAATCACCCCAATCCAACCATCCCGCCTTCCAGAAACTCGCCGCCATGGATGCGCACATCCGCAGCCACTTCGCCCACGCCATCAGCCTCGCCGAACTGACCGCCATCACCGGCTATTCCGTGGCGCAACTGGAGCGTCACTGCAAACGGGTATTCCAGCTCACCCCACGGCAGATGATTCACAAGGCGCGCCTGGAAGAAGGTTCGCGGCTGTTACTGCACACCGACCTGCCCATCACCGAAATCGCCCTGCGCTGCGGCTACACCGACCACAGTGCCTTCAGCCGACAGTTTCGCGCGTTGACCAGTTTGTCACCGAGTCAGTTTCGCGATAATCAGCGCTAAGGATCGTTCCCACGCTCCGCGTGGGAACGCAGCCCGGGACGCTCCGCGTCCCACTCTCTAAAGCCGAACGCAGAGCGTCCGTTGAGGCATTCCCACGCGGAGCGTGGGAACGATCAACAGGCGATGTTTAAACGACACTTCCAGACACTCACCCAGGCTACACATCCTTGCGCCGTTGCCTACGACTACGCCAGAATCCGCCGGCTTGTACGCCTTGAGGCCGGGCTCTATCGTTTCCGGGTCGCTGACGAATCAGCGATCGGGTTTAGCAGCTCGGTAAATATCAAGGCACGCAGTGTCATCTCTCGATCAGCCGGCTACTTTTGCCTACGCTGGTCTGCGTTATGGTGACTGTGCGTGGGGCACTTCGGTGCGCCGGGTTCCTTGATCCCTGGTCTGCTAACCCGCGTACGGTCGCCACCCTTTCTCGTTTAGCAGCGACATGTGGCGACTCCATTGATCAAGGAGTTTTACCATGTTCAAACCTACACCGAACCCACCGGAAACCGATCCGGCATCCCCGTACGAATCCCTCGATTCGAAAAAACTCAACGAAGCCGCCGATCGCGCCCTCGATTACTACCTCAAACCGGACATTCCCAAAGACACCAAGCG
>NZ_AKJB01000060.1:0-90034 GCF_000282555.1 Pseudomonas sp. GM102
AGGCGCCGAACACTCTTGGTGGGTGCAGACTAAAACGACCAGAACCGAAAAATCAATAATTATTCCATTTTATTTTTAATAGAATTTATATTCTGTTATTTTTTACTGAAGCATTCCAACTCACCAGGCGCAGAGGTCAAAGGTCTCCGGGCGCCCCGCGGCCCTGCGTCAGTGGCGCTCTGGAACCATCAGCCCCGTAAATATGGGGCTGTTGATCTTGCGGTTGCTCCAGGCAATCGCAAGATGCATAAATCCCGTGCAGCCACCGTGACAAGTCTGCTCAGGCTGTTTTGATGTGACGCCAGGACGCGACAATGGCGCAGACGCCGGGAAGCGCGATGAACAGCAAAGCCGAGAAAACGATATGTCCGCCATCTCGCAATCCATCCATGACGCCAGCAAGCGTATTCAGGATCGCAAGAGCACCGCCAAGGATCAACATGGTCCAATTGGCCGTAGACGTTCCGATCAACGCGAGCAGCACGGGGATAATCCATGCGCCATAGAACATGGATACCATCCACAACATGCTTGAGTCGAACGTGATCGTCGGCATTGCGCCGCCCGACCTGACATAGTCGCTGACGTAAGAAAACGACTGGACCGTTACGAATAGCACAGCGCCAAGTGCAGTCGTCAGCCAGAATAGAGCGAGCCTGTTTTGTTCCTTGCTAACCATTGCCGAGTTTTCCTATAGCTATAACAAACGCAAAAAGACGTTAGGACATGCCACTCTTGCGAGCACGGCAAGTGCAAGGCGATCACTCAAAGAAGTTCGATACCCTTCGCAGCCAGTCATACTGGTGTTTGGGGTTTGATGACCTCTTCAAGAAAGCACCATCGTCAAAAACTTTTGGTGAGCCCAACCCCTAACGTTCGGCCGCGGCCCACTGAAACAATCTCCAGACCGCCGTACACACTCCCGAATGTTTCGTAGCGCTTGTCGAACAGGTTACGCCCGAAAAGATAAACCTCGAGGTCCTTGTCTTTCCAACCAAGCCTGGTATTCACAATGCTGTAGGGATCGAGGTAGAACGACTTGTCGATGTCCGCAGTGCGTTTTCCCGTGTATTGATATTGCATGTTGAATGACAGCATGCCTGGCAAATTAATAATCTGAGCGGACGTTTCGTACTGCGGTCCCGCCGTCGCGGTCCATTCAGGCGTATTAGGTACCGGATTACCGGAAACGGTATTAGTGGCAGCGCCATTGCTTCCGAGTGAACTATGGGTGTATCCAAGCCCGCCATTAAAGCTCAAACCGTCCGTAATAATCGCACGCCCCTGCAACTCAAACCCTTTGGTTTTGTAATCTTGATAGGCCGTGCGAAATGCTCCAAGTGCGGGATCGAGATAGGACATAACGCCGTTCTTGACGTCATTGTAATAAACGCTGGCGTCAAGCTGCAGACGATCATCAAGCAAGGCGGCTTTTATGCCGGCTTCATAGGTCCAGTCGGTTGCCGCCGGGTAAGGGTCGGCCTCGACACCGTTCACCGGATAGCTGAAGAGCGGATAAACTCGCGACGCATGACCACGCGCAACCGACACGTAGGTTTGAATATCATCTGTCCACTTGTAAGCGAGCGCCATTCGCCCCGTGAGATACGTCTGAGCGGTCGAATTAGAACCTGTCAGCGAGGCCAACCCTAAAGAGTTGTGTCGTTTCATCTCAATGTCGTCATGGCTTACCCGTGCACCCATTGACAACTCCCAGCGCTCTGCAAAGGGGATCGACACATCACCGAACAACCCAAGACTCAGCGTATCGAGCTTGCTGGTCATCGTAATCGCACTGAAAGGAACCGGTGCACATTGCGTACTCTGGCACACTCGGGTGCCGTCGGTGTGCATGGCGCTAGTCCCCACCACCCAACGGATTGGCTCACCCTCAAGCGAGCTTAGCCGCAGCTCTTGGCTTACAGTATTTTCCTTATCGGTCAAGTAACTGACAGAACTGGATGCCGGGAGCCCAACCGCGCCATAGACCAGGCTATCAGCGCCGTCGAGTTCGCTTTCCAGTTCGTTATATTGGTAAGCGGAGACAGAAGTTAATTTGAAATGATCAAAAAAATGCTCAATGGTTAAGTTAGTGCCCACCTGAGTATTAGTCGAGTCCGGCTCGGTGAGAATTCCACTTTTCGGGGTGTGGTTACCGTTACGTAATAGATAAAGCGGAGCGTTTGCTTCGTCATGCAAATAATTACCCGTCAATGTAACAGTGGTGTCATCCCACCCGGTAAATCTCAGCCCCCCTCGAAAAGCTCCGATATCACGCTCACCCAGCTTATCGGTATGTACGCTGCTAATGTCGCCATCCTCATGACCGAAACGGATAGCCATGCGCCCATCGAGTACGTTGGGAATCAGGTTGTCACCGATGATCGCCTCGCCCATACGATAACCATCTTCACCCATTTCAGTCGTCACCCGAACGTCATGGGTGCCATCGGGCTGATTGGTAATGACATTGATTGCGCCACCCAGCGCGTTGGTCCCCCAGAGAGTGCCCTGAGGTCCACGCAGTACCTCGACATGATCAACATCAAGCAAGACATTCGAAGCGCCCATCATGCTTGTAGGTACGCCATCGACATTGAACCCAATGGTGCCGTCGGAATAGTTGGCCGGCGACCCCAGTGAACTGATACCGCGAATCGAAAACCACTGAGAACCGGTAGTGCGGTTAACCCATTGAACATTGGGTGCGTTGCGAGCGATAGCCGCCCCCGGATCGAAAGGCGTTTCTTTCAACGTTTCGGCAGGCAAAACCGTAATGCTCACAGGAACGTCTTGAAGACGTTCAGTCGTTTTGCGGGCCGTAACCGTAACCGCCTCCAGCACTATGGGTGTTGATGAGGATTGCGACGTTGAGCTTTCCTCCGATCTGGCGACGGCTTGCGCTTGTGTCACTTCAGCGGCAAACACGCCAGGCATGTTGACGACAACGGCGACGGCAATCGTCGTCCTGAAGAATGCGTGGCGCATGGTGCGTAACTGGTCAACCGCGCCCGAGAGCACACGGCCGCTTCCTTCCACAGAAGGCGTAGTAGTCATCAAATAAAACTCATTCGTATTTTTGAGGGCTCTATTTAACGCTACGCATACAGGCGCAGATAACGAAATTTGGCCAGATTATTGTTTGTTCCGGCCAATGAGCAAAACGCCATCTATTTGGCCGTATTGCGAAATAAACTGACTAGTTTTCGCAATGCAGATTCTGGCCGGTATGGATAGGCTGCGCCTCATCGTGGCCTGCTATGCGTCAACCCTCGTCGCTTGGCTCAGCCGACCGAGCACTTCTTCCCAAGGAAATCTCCCCATGCATTCACTTAGCCCTGGTGGATCGGCGACGCAAAGCCGGTCACGCCCCGTCTTAAGTTCCGTTGTAGTAGGGAGGCGCGCATGAGCACCGCTGTCACCCGCCACGCCAAACCCATCGCTATCAGCGTTATCGGCCTCGTCGTGGTCTTTGGCCTGCTATACACATGGCGTATCTCCCGCAGCGGTGCCGCCGAACACCCTGTCATGCCCGCCATACCCGTATCGACGATCCGCGCCGACCCCCGCGGCGTGGCAGAGGAACTGCAGGCCGTTGGTAGCCTACAAGCTGTGCGCGAGGTGATGGTGGCCCCTGACACGTCCGGGCGCGTGACCGCCATCAATTTCGAAGCGGGTCAGGTCATTAAAGAAGGGACCGTGCTGGTCCAGCTTTACGACGCCCCGGAACAGGCGGATCGCACCGCCGCTGCGGCCAAGGCTGATTTCGCACAGCTGCAACTCCGGCGCTCGCAAGAACTCGCGCCCACCGGTGCCGAGCCTCGTGAACTGCTTGAACAGCGCAAGGCCGAGGCCGCACAGGCCGTCGCGGCGGTTCGGCAACTGGACGCGCGCATCCAGCAGAAGACTATCCGCGCACCGTTCTCCGGCCAGATCGGTATACGGCGCATCAATCCTGGCCAATACCTCACGGCCGGTGACGCCATCGCCACGCTGACCCAACTCGACCCACTCTACGTCAACTTCACATTGCCCCAGCAAGATCTACCCAGACTGACCTCGGGTGCCTCGGTGCAGGTGACCGTGGACGCGGCGCCGGGCCAAGTGTTCAACGCCAGGATCAGTACGATCGAGCCGCGTATCGACGGCGAGACCCGCAACATTGTCGTGCAGGCGCTACTGCCCAATGCCGACCGGACTCTGAAGTCCGGCATGTACGTGACGACGCGGTTGGCGCTGCCCGCGACGACCAACGCCATCGTATTGCCGCTGACGGCGATCCAGACCTCAGCCTCCGGCGACAGCGTCGTGCTCGTGCAGGGTGCGAACGAGGAAGGGGTAGGAAAAGCGGTCGCGGTGCCGGTCACCACCGGGCGCCGGCTCGGCGACGACATTCTGGTGACCCAAGGAGTCAAGCCGGGGGATACCGTGGTCACGGCCGGCCAGAATCGGCTGCCACCTGGCGCGACGGTGAAAATCAGTACCGCCGCACTCTCGGCTGCTGCGACCCCGTCAGTTCTCTCTGCCACCGCCAGCGCACAGTAGGGAGACAGCACCATGCATTTTACCGACATCTTCATTCGTCGCCCCATCCTGGCGCTGGTCGTCAGCCTGCTGATCCTGCTGATGGGCGCCACCGCAGTGTTCCTGCTGCCCGTGCGGCAGTACCCGTATCTCGAAAATGCCACCATCAGCGTGAGTACCACCCTGCCAGGCGCGACCCAGGAAGTGATGCAAGGCTTCGTGACCACGCCGATTGCGCAGTCGATCGCGACTGCCAGCGGTATCGAGTACCTGAGCTCCACCACTACGCAAGGCAAAAGTGAGATCAAGGCGCGACTGGTGCTCAATGCCAATGCCGACCGTGCGATGACCGAGATCCTGGCCAAAGTGCAGCAAGTCAAATACCAGTTGCCGGCCGGCGTCACTGACCCGGTCATCAACAAGTCCACCGAAGGCGGCACGGCAGTGCAGTACGTTGCCTTCTACAGCGACACACTGTCGATCCCGCAGGTGACGGACTTTGCCACCCGAGTGGCGCAGCCGCTGTTCACTGGCATTCCCGGCGTAGCCTCGGCCGACATCCTCGGTGGACAGACGCTGGCGATGCGGATCTGGATCGACCCGGTGCGATTGGCTGGACGCGGATTGTCGGCTGGCGAGATCTCCGCCGCGTTGCGTGCAAATAACGTACAGGCCGCGCCGGGCCAGCTCAAGAGCGCGCTGACCGTCACTAACATCAGCGCCGCAACTGACTTGCGTAGTGTCGAGGACTTCCGCCAGATGGTGATCAAGTCCAGTCCCGAGGGTGGCGTGGTGCGGCTGTCCGATGTAGCCACTGTCGAGATCGGCGGCCAGAACTACAACAACGCTGCATTCGCCACCGGCACGCCGGCCATTTTCATCGGCATCCAGCCCTCGCCCGATGGCAACCCGATCGAAATCGTCAAGCACGCCAGCGAACTGATCTCCAAGATCCGCGACATGGCGCCGCCCGGGCTGACAGTGTCGCCCAACTACGATGTCGCGCGTTTCGTTAACGCGTCTATCGAGGAGGTAAAACACACGCTGATCGAAGCCATCGTGATCGTCATCGTGGTGATTTTCCTGTTCCTCGGCACCTTCCGCGCCGTCATCATCCCGGTCGTCACCATACCCCTCTCATTGGTAGGCACTGCGGCGCTGATGCTGGCCTGCGGCTTCTCGATCAACCTGCTGACGCTGCTGGCCATGGTGCTGGCGATCGGCCTGGTGGTGGACGACGCCATCGTCGTGGTGGAGAACATCCATCGCCACATCGAGGAGGGCTTGACGCCCGTGCACGCAGCACTACTGGGGGCACGCGAGATTGTCGGGCCGGTGATCGCCATGACCATCACCCTGGCGGCGGTGTATGCACCTATCGGCATGATGGGCGGGTTGACCGGTGCGTTGTTCAAAGAGTTCGCCTTCACGCTGGCCGGTTCGGTCATCGTCTCGGGCGTGGTCGCACTGACGCTGTCGCCGGTGATGAGTTCGATGCTGCTGCATTCAAAGCAGGGCGAAGCTCGTCTGGAGAAATTCATCGAGCGCTACATGGCACGGCTGACCGCTGTGTACGGACGGCTGCTGGCGTACACGTTGGCCGTGCGCGGTGCGGTGTTGCTGGTCGGTGCGGTAGTGCTGGCAGCTATCATGGTGCTGTTCAGTGGCGCGCGCCACGAACTGGCCCCGACCGAAGACCAGGGCCTGGTGATCGTCGTCACCAAGGCACCGCAGTATGCGGGAGTGGGCTACACCGCCCGCTATGCGGAGCAGATTGAAAAGCTGTTCGAGTCAATTCCGGAGTTTGACAGTAGCTTTATGCACATCTCCGGTATCGCCGGCGGCCAGAACCAGATGCTCGGCGGCGCAATCCTCAAGGATTGGTCCGAGCGCAAACGCTCGGCTACCGAGATCCAGGGCCAGATCCAGGCAGCCGGCGGCGCCATCGACGGTGAAACGCTCACCGCCGTGCAGTTGCCTCCGCTGCCCGGCTCTGCCGGCGGCCTGCCGGTGCAGATGGTGCTGCGTTCTCCCGACGACTTCAAAACACTGTACGAGACGGCCGAGAAGATCAAAAACGCCGCCTATGCCAGCGGCCTGTTCCTCTATGTGCAGAATGACCTGGCCTATGACAGCGCGCAGGCACACATCACCATCGATAATGCCAAGGCCAGCGAAATGGGCGTGACCATGCAGGCCATCGCCGATACGTTGGCGGTGCTGGTCGGTGAGAATTACGTCAACCGTTTCAACTTTCACGACCGCTCCTACGATGTGATCCCTCAGGTGCGCGGCAGCGAGCGCATGACACCCGAAGACCTCGGACGCTTCTATGTCAAGGCGACCTCCGGTGCGCAGGTGCCGCTATCGACGGTGACCCGCGTCGAAATGCGCCCGCAGGCCAACCAGCTCACCCAGTTCGGCCAGATGAACTCGGCAACGCTCGAAGCGCTGCCGGCTCCAGGCGTGAGCATGGGCGAAGCCGTGGCATTCCTGCAGTCGCAACAACTGCCGCCCGGCACCAGCGTCGACTGGCTCAGTGACAGCCGCCAGTTCGTTCAGGAAGGCAACCGCCTACTGGTCTCCTTCTGCTTTGCGCTGGTGGTGATTTTCCTGGTGTTGGCCGCGCAGTTCGAGAGCCTGCGCGATCCGCTGGTGATCCTGGTCACCGTGCCGCTGGCGGTTTGTGGCGCACTGGTACCGCTGTGGCTGGGCTACGCGACACTCAACATCTACACCCAGATCGGACTGGTCACGTTGATCGGGCTGATCTCTAAACACGGCATCCTGATGGTCACTTTCGCCAACCATATCCAGCACCACGAGAACCTCAGTCGCATTGAGGCCATCGAAAAGGCCGCGGCGGTACGTATGCGTCCCGTCCTGATGACCACGGCGGCGATGGTCGCCGGTCTGGTGCCGTTGCTGTTCGCCGACGGCGCGGGTTCGGCCAGCCGTTTCTCCATCGGAATCGTGGTGGTGATGGGCATGCTGGTCGGTACCTTCTTCACCTTGTTCGTCCTGCCCACCATCTACAGCTTTATCGCCAAGGACCACCGGACGGCGGCGCAAAGCCCTCGTGCCCGTGAACTGGCGTCGGCGGAGGCCCCCAATGTCTGATCAAAACCACCGATCAAACGGCACCATCATTCGCCCTCGGCACATGTCGCGGGCGACCCTGGCACTGCTCGTCCTGTCGATGGCCGGCTGCGCCAGCGGGCCGGACTATCGTGCCCCGGCCACTCCTCATACCGCCGCCGACCCCTTCATCAGCCGACCGGCCAAGACGGATTTCGCTGCATCATTGCCAGCGGACTGGTGGAAGCTGTACGACGATTCAGTGCTCGACAGCCTGGTCCAGGAAGCCTTCTCGGCCAATACCAATCTGCGCGAGGCCCTGGCGAATCTCGACCGCGCACGAGCCATCTACAAGGAAGCCCGCGGAGGACTGTACCCCTCGACCAATGTATCGACGGGTGCAGGCTACGGACGTGACCAAACCACCTGGACTGGCACAGGGCAGGCGCCCAAACAGTGGAGTTACAGCGGCGGGCTCGACGTCTCCTACGAACTCGACTTGTTCGGTCGGGTCAGACGCGACATCGAGGCCGCGCGTGACGACACCGATGCAGTTGCCGCGGCCTACGATGCCGCTCGGGTGATGGTGGTCGCAGAAACAACTCGAGCCTATGTGGACGCCTGTACCTATGGCGAATCCATCGACGTTGCCCGCTCATCCATCGAATTGGCACGGCGCAGCTTTGACCTCGTGAGCAGCCAGGAACAGGCAGGCTCGGCGTCTCGTCTGGATGTGGAGCGGGCAGCAGGCACGCTGGCCCAGACCGAGGCCGCCTTGCCGCCGCTGCAGGGTCAGCGCGATTCCGCTCTCTTCGAGTTGGCGGCGCTGATGGGCCGCACTCCGTCGCAGGTACCGGAGGCGGCACGCGCCTGCTCCAAGGCGCCGGAAATAGCCGGTGAGCTGCCAGTCGGCGACGGCACCGCGCTGCTGCGCCGTCGTCCCGACGTGCGGCAGGCCGAACGACAACTGGCGGCCGACACCGCTCGGATCGGCGTGGCCGTAGCCGATCTCTATCCACGCGTTACGCTGGGTGCTTCGGGTAACTACCTGCGCAATGACTATCTGAAAGGCAATCGCACGTTCTCCTTCTCTGTCGGCCCGCTGATTTCCTGGAGTTTTCCCAACACCATGGTGGCTCGCAGCCGCATCGCCCAGGCAAAAGCACAGAGTGCGGCCTCACTGGCCAGCTTCGACGGCGCTGTGCTGAATGCCCTGAAGGAGTCCGAGCAATCGCTGAGCGCCTATGGTGCGGCGATGGAGCAACGCGATGCCCTGATCGAAGCGCGCAACCGTGCCGATAACGCCTTCCGGCTGGCAGACCAGCGCTACCGCGGCGGGTCCATCAGCTATCTGGATGTCATCGTGGCGCAGAATACTCTGATCGATGCCAAATCGCAGGTGGCCAGCGCCGACCAGAAGGTGGGTTCCACCCTAGTCAGTGTCTTCAAGGCGCTTGGTGGTGGATGGGAGCACGTCAGTACGCAGTAAAAGAGAATGTTGCTCCTCAATGCCGCTGAATTGTTTCGCATCCTCTGCACTGGTAGATCTGGCTGCGCGGCTCTTGTCGCCGGCCATTTCCAGGACATCAATCAGGTCTTCCTGGCTGAACTCGGCAGACAAAAATGATCGCAATCTCGCAGTAGAAACTGCGATAGGCTTTTGGTTTAATTTTTCGAAAAGCACCCATATTTGAACGCGCTACACACATCCTGAATCTGCCGAAGATTTATTTGTGATCACGCGAGCGATCATCCTCTAAAAAGACCAGAGAACGACAACTATAAAAATAGCCACCCTATGGGATGACCATTATTTCAATAAGTGGTAGTTATGGCGAGATTCAAGCATGACAAAAGCTTCGGTAATTCAAAGCGTATCGCGCAGTAGTAAAAAAAAGACCGTCACCTGAACAACAGTTGCGAATCAGCATGCGCTCTCATGGCGAGAGCGCATGCCATACACAGTTAATTACAAGTTGGATCAGTAATATGTCCAGCACAGTTAGAACCTGAGTCAGCCTGTGCAACGCCTCCCATTACAACGACGCTACCCACTGCCAATATAGCCTGGAGGCAACCAACAATGATCCGCTTGCGAATCACAACGTTGCTAAGCATTTTATTTCTAAACGTGTTTTTGATGGCATTGCTCATAAGACACCTCATTTCAGAAAAAAATGCAGACCTGTCCACCTGAAAAACAGTTGCGAATCAGCATGCGCTCTCATGGCGAGAGCGCATGCCAAACACAGTTAATGGCAGGTCGGATCAGGAATATATGAAGAACAGTTAATCGATGAGGCCTGTGCAACTTCTGCCAATACGGCGACGCTACCCACTGCCAAAATAGCCTGAAGGCAAACGGCAATGACCCGCTTGCGACCGACACCGTTGCCAAGAATTTTATTTCTAAACGTGTTTCCGATGGAATTACTCATAAGACACCTCATTTCAGAAAATAATGGAGCTTTTGTTTCCCAATTAATGGGACCTTTCCCCCGACACCGATAGGCCATCGAGAAAACCTTAATATGAGATACAGTTATAATTGCGCGCAAATCAACACCCACGCAAACCAGAGGAACCAATAATAAAATTTATCTTCAGCTCACTAAAAAAACTGAAAACCGCATGAAGCAGGTTTTCAGACAAAACCGCTTAATCTTTTTTAATGATGCCTCGCCAATCTCTGTCCGTCATTTCGAAAGACTGCCATATTGTTATTCAAATCAGCCAATCGCTTTAGTCTTGGTGAAAAACCATGTTCGCTGACTATTAATAACAGCGCCGTAAGTTCATTGCAGTTCATGCACGACGTCGCGAGTCACCTTTAGAAGCAACAATAACTTTTCACTTGAGATGGAGTCTGCAGGCTAAGTGCCCGTCAGCGTCTAAAGATTATACTACCGAGCGGACCACGCCACCGTCTGCCCGTAGCGCTGCGCCAGTGGTGGCGGATGCTTGAGTGCTGCACACATAAGTAATCAATGCGGCAATTTCTGCAGGTTTCGTAAATCGCTGCAGAAGCGAAGATGGCCGCGCCGTCGATAGGAATTCGCGTTCGACTGTCGCGATATCGACTTCACGTTCAGCAGCCATCCGCGCAACTATCGCCCCTACGCCTTCCGACGAAGTCGGCCCAGGTAAAACACTGTTTACCGTGACATTGGTCCCTACCAGAGTCTCGGCAAGCCCGCGGGCCACAGCAAGTTGCGCGGTCTTGGTCATGCCGTAATGGACCATCTCAGCCGGAATCTGAAGGGCCGACTCGCTGGAAACGAACACGATCCGTCCCCAGTTGCGCGATCGCATCCCGCTCACATAGTGACGCGAAAGCCGAACTCCGCTGAGTACGTTGGTCTCGAAGAAACGCAGCCAATCTTCATCCGCGATCTGTTCGAACGATTTCGGCTCGAAGATGCCAAGGTTGTTGACCAACACATCGATCTCCGGAAGCTGACCAACCAGAGTCTCGCACCCTTCACGGCTACTCAGATCGGCTGCGATCCCGGTAATAGTCGCACCGGGAAGGTCACATCTGAGCTCGGCTACTGCGCTGTCGACTCGCGCCTGAGTCCGGCCATTCACCGTGACGTGAGCGCCCTCGGCCGCCAGCGCGCGTGCGGTTGCCAGTCCGATGCCGGCCGTTGATCCCGTCACCAGCGCCCGCTTACCTTTCAATCCCAGATCCATGACCCGTCTCCCGCCTATTTGTTGATTTTTAAATCTAGCGGTGTTTTACGTGACTCGGTAGCGATGTCTGGTCAGATCGTTGTTCAATCCAGACAATCAGCATCGCTACACGATTCAATAGGGTCAGACCTGATCGGGAAACATGATACCGGGCACAGAAACTGATTCACCTACGATCAAGGCGCTGGCCATGCGATCGGAAAGGTATCGCGCTGGCGGCTTGCCTACCGCTTTACGGAACATGGTGACAAAACCACTGGCGCTCTCGTAACCAAGCTCCAACGCAACCGTCTGCACACTCTCCCCTTTAGTCAAGCGCTGCAGCGATAGAATCACATGCAACTGCCGACGCCAGCGTCCGAAACTCATCCCTATTTCGTGCAGCAAAAGCCGACTCATACTCCGCTCACTCATGCCAATGCGAATGGCCCAGTCACCCATCGATGTCTTGTCGGTGGGATCGGCCAACAACATTTGCGCGAGTCGACGCAGCCGCGCATCGCGAGGCATCGGCAAGTGAAGACTTTCCACGGGGGCCGCCGACAACTCGTCCAGCAATGTTGCGATCAACCGGCCTTCACGCCCCTCGCAAGCGTATAGCTTAGGGAACCCCGCGGCCTTCAGAAGCAACTCACGGAGCAGCGGCGATACCGAGATCGTGCAGCAGGTCTTTGGAAGATCTGGCGTGGCGTCGGGCTCGACAAACAGGCAATAACACTCTGTTTCACCCGAACCGCGTGCCGAATGCGACAAATCTCCTGGTATCCATATGGCGCATTGCGGCGGAACGATCCAGACACCATCTTCTATCTCGCAATTGAGGATGCCACGCACGGAGTAGAGCAGTTGCGCCTTGCGATGATGATGCTTGGCCTGCTCCCAGTCCTTACTCACCATCGAAGCGCTCAGAGCAACAACCGGCCGAGAGATGCTGTCGACATCCAGGCTCGCGACAGGTTCTCTGAATACGGTGTCTGACATGGTAGGGGTGGACCTCGAACGAAAACAGCCAAATGGCTGACTTGAACAATATCATGGCCAACTTGTGCAATGACGTCCAGTCGCTTGCTGGGTATCGTGAGATTGATCGTACTGGTTACCCGTTCGGCCGCTTCTTCTGTGACCAAGCGAGATTGCCAGCGATTTTTACCACCTACAGAAGGAAGATTGACATGCTTATAGATGCCTCCCGGTTCCCACTCGTTTGGATGCAAATCGCCACGCCCAGCAAGAATCCTGGCGACTCGCCGTTTGCCGAGTTCGAAGCTTTGCTCGCTCGTAAAGAACCCTTCGTGCTCCTGAACGATGAAGGTCTCGGTCAGGGAGACCATGAGCATTCACCGGATGAAATGAAGCAAACTTCGCTTTGGATGAAGCTTCACAAGAGTGATTTGAGGACCTTCGTCAAGGCCTCGATCCACATCGAACCGAGCACCCCCAAACGCGTGGCAGCCAGAGCATTTTCAATCGTGTATGAAAAGTTCTGGGGTTACCCCATGCTCATGACAGCCACCAAGGAAGAGGCGCTGGTATTGGCACAGAAACTTTTGGCGAAGGAAATCAAATCGGAATTCGGGGCTGGCTGAAGCGGTAGATTGACACGCAATAAAACAGCAACGCCAAGGCCGCCAGCACGCCTCCAACCAGCCCTATGTAGGCGAACCCGAACTGGCCGCCTACCCAACTCCCCAATAGTGCACCACCCCCTATGCCCACGTTGTAGATACCCGAATACAGCGCCATCGCCACATCGGTAGCGTCTGGAGCCAACACCAGGATCTTCGATTGCAGAGCCAGCCCAAAACCCATGATCGCCATCCCCCAAATCAGACTGAGCCCCCCCAGAGACGAGACCTTACCGCTCAAAGGCAATAGCAATGCCAAGCAGAGCGAGAGCAACGCCACGGTCACGATCAGAAAGCGCCGCGGGCTATACCGGTGAAGCCAACTGAAAAGCAGCGACCCGAAGAGACCGGCCCCACCGAACAGCAGCAGTATTAGGGTCACGACATGACCACTCATGCCGGCCACCAGTTGGACGAAGGGCTCGATGTAACTGTAGGCAGTGAACTGAGCGGTAACCACCACCACCGTCAGCCCATAGAGTGACACCAGCGCAGGCCGTTTGAACAATATGGGAAGGCTTCTGAGGGAACCCGAGTTCTGACTAGGCAACAATGGCAGGATCCTGGCCAACCACAACACCAGCGCAGTCGCCACCACAGCGATCACGATGAAGGTGGTGCGCCAGCTCAGGGCCTCGCCCAACAACCTGCCAAGCGGAACACCCAGCACCATCGCCAGGGAAGTACCGGTTGCCAATAAGCCCAACGCCTGCACCTGCTTACCCGCTGGCGCCAGACGCACAGCCAGGGAAGCGGTGATGGACCAGAACAACGCATGGGACAGCGCCACACCGATACGACTGAGCAACAGTACTCCGAAGCTTGTGGCCAGGCTGGAGAGAACGTGACTGATGATGAAGATCGCCGACAGGACGATCAACAGCTTACGCCGCTCGATGTTACGCGTCAGCAGCATAACCGGCAGCGACGCCAAGGACACCACCCACGCATAGATCGTGAGCATCAGGCCGACCCGAGCCGTCGACAGGTCAAAACTGCTACCGATCGAGCTCAACAAACCGACAGGCACAAACTCCGAGGTGTTGAACACAAAGGCGGCTAACGTCAGCGCCAGGACCGGTTGCCAATTGTTGTCAGTTCTAACCGCAGAGATATTCATTTAAAGGTCGCACTACTCTATCGATGATCAAACAGTCCCCAAGACTCGATACGCACCGCGCCAAACGCCGCCTTTACGATCAAGCGGCCCTGCGGGGCATATCGAGCGGGGACCAGACAGGAAAACGAGAGCCACACACGAACCTTGCAATAGGCTGCACTCCCCCGGCGAGCACGAGCAGGAACTGTGCCAGAGCGTGCTGGGCACCCCGCCGGGATCAATTCATAGACTTCTCGAACTCCTGTTCGTGATCATCGATTCCCCCGGACATTTCAACCGCACTGCCGGCGAAACTCCTCCTCGATGGATTCCAGACTACGTCCACGTGTTTCCGGAACGCACATCTTCACAAATCCCAGAGACAACACCCCCAAAGCCACGAAGATAAAGAATGTGTAGCCAATGCCTACCAAAGCGACCAGGGTCGGGAAGAATAACCCGATGGTGAAATTGGTGATCCACAGGACGCAAATCGATACCCCCATGCTGAAGCCGCGCATACGCAGCGGGAAAATTTCGGAGATCATCACCCAGGCCACCGGCGCTATCAGGCCCTGCATGAATGTCAGAAACAGTGCCATGGCCCCCAGAATCAGAAAGGCACGAAACTCCGAAGGTGCGACCATCAACGACACCAGCCCGATCAGAAACAATGCCAGGGTCGTGCCGGACAGCCCGAGCAATAGCATCGTCCGTCGGCCTATGCGGTCCAGCAGGTAAATGCCGCCGAAGGTCGCAAGAACCGAAATCACGCCGTTGACGATATTGGCATACAGCGCCCCACCCCGCTCAAAGCCGGCCTCGGTGAGAATCTGGGTGCCGTAGTACATGATCGAATTGACGCCGGTGCACTGCATGACGATACCAATCCCGATACCGATAAAGAACACCCGACGAATCCAGGGCTTTGAAAGTTCGTGCCACCCACCGCGACGAGCCAGATTGTCTTCGGCGGCCAAATGTTTGATTTCCTCAAGCTCCGCGCTGGCCTGGTATTCCTCGCGCACCCGCTTGAGCACCTTCAGCGCCTCCGCAAAACGTCCCTTGGAGGCTAGCCACCGAGGACTTTCCGGCATGAATATCATCCCCCCCCAGAGCGCCACCGCCGGCACGCTGGCGATGACCAGCATCCAGCGCCATACGCCGTCGACATCGCCAAAGAGATTGCCAATGGTTGCATTTGAGGTGAAGGCAAGAAACTGCCCTGCCACGATCATCAACTCATTCTGAGTGACGACCTTGCCGCGGATATGGGAAGGCGCCATCTCCGCCAGATAGGCCGGCACCGTGACCGAAGCGCCCCCTACCGCAATCCCCAGGAGAAAACGCGCAGCAACCATGACTTCCATGCTGGGTGCAAAGGAACAGGCCAAGGCACCGACGAAAAACAAGATCGCCAGCAACAGAATGTTGTTACGCCGTCCGCGGCGGTCGGACCGCCGTCCACCGAGAAATGCGCCCACCGCCGCCCCCAGTAGTAGGGAACTGGCCACCAGGCCTTCAGTGAAGGGCGTCAGCCCCAGGTCATGCTTCATGTATAGCAGTGCACCATTGATCACACCGGTGTCGAAGCCGAACAACAACCCTCCAAAGGTGGAAATCATGGTGATCAAACGTAGATAGCGTTTGGCTTTGCGTTTTTCCGAAAGCACCTGCGCCGAGCCGGATCCAGATCCGGCCGTTTCATAAACGGGGATTGTCATTGTTATTCTCCGTATTTTTCAGTCAGCCTGCCCGTCCCGAGGGCCGGGCAAGAACGATTAATCAGTTCGGGTCATAAAATGCGGGCCTGGCTGGCATGTTGATCGGCACGATGGCACCGCTGATTTGCGCTTCGGCACAGGCATCAGCAGCCAGCGCCGCAGCGAAACCGTTCCAGGCAGAGGGCCCTTGGATCTGGCCCTTGCTGGCACCGTCAACGAAGGCCTGCAATTCATGGTCATAGGCCTCGATGAAGCGCTGCTTCCAGTCCAGCAATACGTGTTGCGAATTCGAACCTGCATGGCGCACCCGCGGTGAAGGCGGCGCCGCCAGTTCAGCGGTCCCGTCTTCGCACACCACTTCGCACTGGATGTCATAGCCGTACTTGCAGTTGACGAAAATTTCGACGTCGATGCGCACGCCCTTGGCGGTTTCCAGAAGGACGATTTGCGGGTCGCGCAGATTGCTGTGGGCATGCCGGGTTACCCGAGGGAAAACCACTTGCGCCGAGACGTAATCGTCGTCAAGCAACCAGCGCAAAACATCGAGTTCATGCACCAGCGTGTCCGACACCGCCATATTGGTTGTGTAGGCATCGTTGACCTCAGGATTACGGTGCTTACAGTGCACCATCAGCGGCACACCCAAATCACCCGTACGAATTTCTTCGCGCAGGGCGTTGTAGCCCTTGTCCCAGGGCCGCATGTAACCTACTTGCACCAGGCGCTTGCCGTGGGCGATTTCGGCTTCGATGATGCGTCGACAGCCCTCGGCAGTGACCGCCAGCGGCTTCTCGCAGAACACCGGCTTGCCCTCGGAAATGGCCGATAGCACGAACTCTTCGTGGCTCGGCCCCCAAGAGGTCACCAGTATCGCATCAACCTCCTTGGACCTAATCAACTCATGGCCATCGGCGTACACCTCAGCGGCGATCCCCAAGGTTTTCAGCGCCCGCTGCGCCTGCTCGAGGTTGATGTCATTCACGGCCGTCACGCGACTGCCATTGAGCGCGAAGTGGCAACGGCGCATATGGTCCTGGCCAATGGCACCGCTACCGATCACACCAATATTAAGGGTCATTTCTGGGACTCCGTTCATTTGAGACGAATAGAAAACCGCTTGGGCGGTTACTGGCTGATGGTCTGTTTAAGGGCGTCGATAGATGTACGAATGCCCGCGTCTACGCTCATGGTCAGGTCTTCCATCTCTAGAGATACATGCCCGTCGTAGCCGAGCATGCGCACCACCGAGAAGAACTCGCGCCACCACTGCAAATCATGGCCACAGCCAACCGCCACGTAGTTCCAGGCGCGGGCCACCGTATCGGTGACTTCCTTGGTTTCCATGACGCCGTTGATATCCACCAGGCCGCGCTCCAGGCGCGAGTCTTTGCCATGCACGTGATGGATCGCCGGCCCCAAAGCGCGGGCAGCGGCAATGGGGTCCGCGCCCATCCAGAACAGGTGGCTGGGGTCAAGGTTCAGGCCCACCAGAGGACCCACTGCATCCCGCAGCCGGAATAGTGTCTCGGGGTTGTACACCAGCATGCTGCTGAAGTTTTCCAGGGCTATTTTTTCCACCCCGCAACCACCGGCCTTATCCACCAGCTTGTGCCAGTAAGGGATGGCGACGTCATTCCACTGGTAGTTCAGATAGTCCTTGAGCACGGGTGGCCAGCTCACGGTGTAGCTGATCCAGTTCGGCACTCGGTCTTCGGCGCAAGCGGGTGGAAGCCCACTCATCATGATGATCTTCTTCACCCCGAGAGCTTCAGCGAGCTCTAAGGTACGCTCGGTATCATCTCGGTGTTTGGCCCCAAGGGCGCCCGGGTCCAAGGGGTTACCGGAAACGTTGAGAGCGCACAGTTCAATGCCACGACTCTCCAGGGCGCCGAGGAACGCGTTACGTTTCTCCGCGCTTTCCAGCAGTTCATTCATCCGTAGGTGCGGCGCGCCTGACCAGCCCCCGGTGGTCATCTCCACTGCCGTGACGCCCATCTGCGCCACCCGGTCGAGCATTGCTTCGAAGGGCAGATGCCCGAGACTGTCGGTTACATAAGAAAGCTTCATTACCAGTACTCCGCGGCTTTGCCGCCTTGCTTGAACAATAGGGAAAATGGAACGAGCGCAGCCCTGCTACCCACCCGACTGCCGGCAACCAGAAGCGACCGTCGTCACGAATGACAGCGGCCTTTTTGAACCGGTACCGCGAGGGCTGGATCGAGAGAAATCGCGAAGCAATAGAGCTGCGAATGAGCAATGACTGCACAGAGAGAGAATGGGGGCGAACGGTGGAGCGGGAGTGGCAAGCACCATGCTGGACCTCGTTCATATATCATCTTGCGGCTGACAGTGATGGCGTCAGTTATAATGATATATTTCTATCTTTTTGTGATTATTTTTGAGAGACTCAACTCAGATTATCGGAGAATTTTTTGATGTCAAGGATCACACCAACAATGTCAGACGTTGCACGCGAGGCGGGCGTGGCAATCGCGACCGTTGACCGCGTATTAAATAAAAGGGCGCCCGTGCGCTCGGGCACGGAAAAGAAGGTGCTGGAAGCCGCGAAAAGACTAGGCTTCGCTTTGGGGAAACTCAAAAGCCTGGATGACATCTATCAAGAGAATGATAGGTCTAACATCAGGAAAATTGCATTTGTTCTTTTACGCAGCTCTTCACCTTTTTATCAGATGCTTGCAGCCGCTCTCACATTGATGAGCATTTCAGTACCCGGAGTCCGCGGAGACTCCGAGGTATTCTTTCTCGACGATCGACCTCCAACCCAAGTCGCCGAAACCTTGCTGGAACTCGGCGAGCGCTTCGATGCCATCGCCCTGGTGAGCGTTGATCATCCGGCTATCAACCAAGCGATCGACACCCTCTACGGACGCGGCATTCCGGTCTACGCCCTGATCACCGACCTTACCGCAACCCATCGCGCCGGCTATATCGGTCTGGATAACCGCAAGGCCGGACGTACTGCCGCCTGGGCAGTGGCAGGCTTGAGCCGGCGCACCGGCAAGATCGGCATGCTGATAGGTGATCATCGCTTCCTTTGCCAGGAACTATGCGAAATAAGCTTCCGCTCCTATATCCGAGAGCACTGCAATGATTTTCAGGTACTGGAACCGCGCCTGGTTTACGAGGATGCCCAGCGCGCAGCAGAAGCAACCCATGCCCTACTTGCCGGGCACCCGGACCTGGTGGGCCTTTACGTCAGCGGCGGTGGAATGGAGGGCGTAGTGGAGGCACTCAAGGAGAGTGGCCGTGCGCGCGACATCGTCGTGGTCTGCCATGAACTGACCGAAGTCACCCGCAGCGCACTGGTCGAAGGCGTCGTGGATGTAGTCCTGTCCATCCGCTGCGAGCAATTGGCTCGCACACTGATGGAGACAATGACTCGCACTGCGGACTCCCGGCAAAATGGATCGGCATCCCTGCTGCTGCCCTTCGACATCATCAGTGCAGAGAACATCTGAGGGCTCTAACCACTGAACTGGCCTACGAACGCTAAACACCATTGAAGGACTGGAGTCGCACTTGACCGAAGAAATTCAAAGCCCGCTGCGTAGCTTGGACGTGCTCACACACCGATGTTAGCGAGGGTGGATACCTACTGACGCTGAAACTCTGCGTAATTTTCCTGGGTGATCAGTTGGGTCGGCACCCACAGATCGCCTTGCAGTTCCTGCTGTTTGACCAGCTTTAACGCAGCGTCGAGAGAGCCCGCGCCAATTGCCACCGGATCGCGGAAGACACTGACAGTGAGCTGGCCTTTCTTCAGTGCGAGTAAGCCATCCGATGTGCCGTCAATACCGCCAACCAGGATGTCGTCAGACCCGGCCTGGCGCAGAGCCATGGCAGCGCCGATACCCATTTCGTCGTTGTTGGCGGCCACCGCATCAATACGCTGGCCCTTGGTCAGCCATTCGTTCATCAGGTCCATGCCTTTTTCCCGCTGCCAGTCGCCGGACTGCTCTTCGACGATCTTGATCTGCGGGTACTTGGCGAGTACATCTTTGACCCCACTGGTGCGTTTGCCGGTGTCGCTATGTGTGAGGCGCCCGAGAATAACCGCGAGGTTACCTTTGCCACCCATTTTTTCGGCCAGGTACTGCATTTGCATCCGGCCGATGGCACGCTCGTCGGTGCCGACGAACACTACTCCGGCTGGCAAGCTGTCAACTTCTGGACGGCTGTTCATATAGACCAGTGGAATACCGGCGGCCATGACCTTCTCGCTGATCTGGCGGGTAGCGGCGGTATCCGCCGGGTTGACGATGATCGCATCGACCTTCTGACTGATAAAGCTTTCGACCTGGCTCAGTTGCCGCACCACGTCGCTGCCGGAGTCTTCCACTTGCAGGCTGATCCCCCCCGGGACCTGTTTGGCGTGATCCTGCATGGCTTTCACCAAGTAGGAAATGTAGTTGTCGAACTGGCCCACCGTCACGCCAATGCGCAGTTCGGCGTGGGCGGAAACGGACAGCAGCAGTGCGCATAGGCAGCCGAGAAAATGCCTCATGTCATGTGATCCTTTTTTATTGTGGGAGACGGGAGAAGCCGGAACGATGGGCTGTGAAACTCAGACTAATGGAATAATTATTCCATATCAATAATCCATAGAATTTTTTATCTCCAGTGCGATGCCATGCGGACCGGCCAACCCATTGCCGAATTCCCACGCTCCAGCGCCGAAGAGGAAGAGGAAGGAAGAGGAAGGTAACTGTCATTCCTACCGCGAGCCGCTTGTTAGTGATTGGCACTAACAGTGTTTAAGCCGACCTGGCGCTTTGGCAATATAACTTGGCGGAATCAATAGTACCGCTGTGACAACCCCTGCATACAATCACGACCTCAGAAAAAGGGCCGCCCACTTAAGTCACGGGACACGCGCCTTGCCACTTGTGATCAACCATCTCTCCAAAAAATGCAGCTTACGGTGATGGTGAAGCCATGCGTCGGCCTGAAATTTAGCACGCTCGGGGCTAGCCAATACCGCGGGCAATTGCCAACGCCTCAACAATCCGTCAGTGCTGGAAGGCGAAAAAACCATGAATCTCAGAACAATAAACGTCGCTCCAAGGGTCGCGGTATTTTTCTCTCTTATCGTTTTGGTGGTTTTCGTACTGGGGAGTGTTGCTGCATTGCAAATGGATAAGCTTCGTGAGTCCGGGCAGGACGTCGAAACAAACTGGATAGCGAGCATCCGCCAGACAGATCTCATGAACGCGGGCGCTTTGCGCTTGCGCCTGGAAAGCCTGCGGGCCACCATCACGTCGGACCCGCAACTGAGACAGAAAACAGTAGCCGCATTCAGCGGTTATCGCAGCACCTTCTTTGATGCTGTCAGTCGTTATGAACCCTTTATTACGGACGAAGACGAGCGTGCGCTGTACTTGGCCGTGCGAGCCACGGCCGATGATTATGCCAAGGAACTGGACGCACTCGAACCGCTGCTTCGTTCTGGTGACAACGCCGCCGCAGTGACGCTGATCAACACCAACATTCGACCCTTGACCAACACATTGGAGGGCCAGATAAGTAACCTCGCGGCCTATAACGATCAAGGGGTCAAAGATGCTGGTATCTATGCTTCTGCTGCCCACTCCAACGGCAAGAAGCTAGTGATCGGACTGGTAGCCATCACCGTATTGCTCACCATGGTGCTGGCCATTCTGCTGACCCGCAGCATCACCGCACCGATCATCGACGCATTGGCAGTGGTTGAGCACATCGCCTCCAGTGACCTTTCCAGAGATATAAAATTGAACGGTCGCGATGAGGTTGGGCGCCTGCTCAGTGCATTGGCGAAGATGCAGACAAACCTGCGTGAAACGATCGCGCACATTGCCGACACCGCCACTCAGCTGGCCTCGGCGTCAGGAGAAATGACCGTCGAGATTGAAGAAGCCAGCAGAGGACTGATCGAGCAGAACGACGAAGTCAATCAGGCTGCCACCGCCATGACCGAGATGAGCGCGGCGGTGGATGAGGTCGCTCGGAATGCCGAAGCCGCCTCTAAAACTTCCCGAAAAACCCAGGAATTCACCCGCACCGGTATTGAAAACCTAGCCCAGACGTTGAAGGCCATCGAAGGGCTTGCCGGTAACGTGGCCAGCACCGGCGAACAGGTCAAGGCGTTGTCAACCGGGGCGCAGGGCATCAGCAAAGTGGTAGAGGTGATTCGCGCCATTGCGGAACAGACCAATCTGCTCGCGCTCAACGCGGCGATCGAGGCGGCACGAGCTGGTGAGCAAGGGCGCGGGTTCGCGGTGGTGGCCGACGAGGTGAGAGCGCTCGCGCATCGCACCCAGCAGTCGACTCAGGAAATCGAACAGATGATTATCGCGATTCAAAGCGACTCAGCGCAGGCCGTGAGTGCAATGAGCACGAGTACCGACATGGCGAGTAATTCCATCGTTGTTGCGCAGAATGCGGACGTTTCGCTCAGACAGATCGCTGAGGCCATCACCCAGATCAACGAGCGGAATTTGTTGATCGCCACCGCTTCCGAGGAGCAGGCGCAGGCGGCCCATGAAGTCGATCGGAACCTGACGAGCATTCGGGAGTTCTCTACCCTGTGCGCAGCGGGGGCCAGTGAAACGGCCATCGCTTGTGGCGAAATGTCCAATTTGGCGATCAATCTGAATCGACTGGTAGGACGCTTCAAAATTTAAGATGAACCACTGCATCCTTTTCTGCGTACGGGTTTTGACGAAGATGAAGGTGCTGTCCGACTTTGCTTGCAGCTGAACCACGGGGAGAGGTTTTTCCCGGATACCAAAGATATACGATCTCGACGTCTCAGAAGATTCGCCCACTGCGCCTTCGACCGCAAGCAAGCGCACCGTCATGCACTATCTACAGCCTGCGCCAGCAACCGTTCCAGTCGATAGCCCGCCGCCACTGCCAGCGACTGCGCTAGGCACAGGGTCGCGTTGAGGGTGCGGAAGCCCTGCACTTCGGCGTCACGCACATCGAACCAGACGTCGGCCTGCTGCACCAAGGGGCTGAGCGGGCTGTCGGTCAGGGCGATGACGCGCAGACCGCGCTGGCGAGCCAACTCGATCACTTCGCGGGTTTCCGGGGCGTAGGGCGAGAAGCTGATGGCCACAAGCACGTCCTGACGACCGGCGCTGCGCACCTGCTCTTTGAGCATGCCGCCCAGACCGTCGAGCAGCCTTACCGGGTGGTCGAGGTGGCTCAGGGCATAAGCCAGGTAGGCAGCGACCGGAAAGGAGCGGCGCTGGCCGGCCACCAGAATGCCAGGGGCGCCGGCCAACAGCTCTACCGCCTTAGTGAAGGCCTGAACATCCACCGCCGCTGGCAGTTGTTCCAGGGCAGCCATGTCGGCGCTGGCGAAGGCTCGCAGGACACTGATCGGTTGCTCGGCGTCGATGTCTTCCTCGCCCTCGCGAAACAGGCGAATACGCTCGCGGTAATTTGTCTTGCCGTGCATCAGCTCCGCCTGGAATACCCCCTGCATGTCGCTGAAACCGCTGTAGCCGAACGCCTGGGCAAAGCGGATCAAAGCCGACGGCTGCACTGCGGAACGCTCGGCGATCACCACCACGGTCTCCAGCGCCACATCGTCGGGATAATCCAGGACGAAGCGGCCGACCTGCTTGAGCCGCTTGCTCAGACTGTCGTAGCGCAGGGTGATCTGTTCACGTAACTCATCCAAGGTCGCCGGTACGGATGCTTGCATTGCTCCCCCTGATCGCACGAACTCGCAGATTTTCTGCGCAGCATTGAGATGGAAATTTCATTCCATTATAAACACATCAATCCAGTTGCCGGGCACTTACACCGACAACCCATAAGAGCAATCGTCTCTCGGATCTGCCTTGGCCGCAGTCGGCTGGTTTTCCGGTCGGATCAACAATGCCACCCTGCTCCAGCGCCTGACAACCAACTTCCAATGGGTGCTGGCGCTGTAGCGACAGGCGCACTCCTGAGGCCGGGCTTGTAGATAAAGGGGATAAATAACTGCGCCTGAATAGGCTTTGGGGAAACAGTCGAGGACGATCGTTCAATACGTCCTCGCTTGCTTTGACTCACTGCGGAGCAACCTGGGTTGTCCCGCTACGCCATTCGAACTCGTCGCGGGAGTTCGAATGGCGAGCAGATGATGCATTACCAGCTATGTTCGACTTGCAGGCCCAGGGTCGAACCATGTCTGCTGCTGCCAAATGAGCCGCTGTCCGAAAGCGCCGAGCCGGGATCGAACTCGCTGGCCGCATCCTGGGCTGCCTGATTCCAGCGCGCATAGGTATAGAACAGGCGGATTTCCGGGCGGTTCCAGATCCCCGGCGCGGCGGGTGTCCAGGTCGGCGCGATGGTGAATTTGGTCAAACGGCGAGTGCCACCGGTGGCTTCGACCTGGTCATAACCGACATCGCCCTGTAGCTTGAAGTCGTCGCTGAAGCTATAGGCCGGACGCACCCCGACCGACAGCCAGTTCTGGTCATCCTCGTTCGGCCGCTGGTCCTTCTGGTAGACCACCTGGAACTGGCTGCCGAAACGCGACGTGAACTGCATCTCGAAATACTCGACCAGGCGGTAGCGCTTGGAATCCTTATCCAGCATCACGTCACCGGTGGAGCCCAGCGCGGTACCGGGACCGGGGCCATACTGCAAGGCGAAAGTATTGGTACCGCCGTAGCCGAGAAAATCCTTTTGCTTATGTTGCGCGCTCACCGACCAACCACTGTAGGCGCCCTCGATATGCTCGGGTTTGTCGATGTAGCTCAGGCCCAGTTCGAGCTCGCCGTTGGGGTTGGTCTGGAAGCCGGCGACGTTGAAGTCATGGCGATTGATGAATTCCTTCTGGTCGAAATTGTCCTTGCGCGAGAAGGCGTAGCTGTACTTCAGGCCGCCGATCAGCACATCCTCCAAACCGCCACCGGTGGCGCTCTGGTTCCAGTAGGAGAAGTCACTCATACCGATGGAGCGTTTTTTGTAGTAGCGCCGTCCCGCCCACAAGTTTCCGCCATTGAGCGCCTCCAGGTTGTTCCAGTAGCCATAGATCTGCGGCAGGTAGGTGCGGCCATGCTCGTTCTGGAAGGTCGGCGTATGGTCGTACTCGTTGAAGAGCTGGACCATGCCATACACACCGACCTTGGAACCGTCGTCCAACTGGAAGAAGTCCTGTTTCATGCCGATCTCGGCCAACTGTTCGCACTCGTTGCCCAGTCGGTATTTCGACAACGCTCCCTCTAACTTGAAACAGCTCTGCGCTTGCGAACCGGAAGAAGCCCCCAGGCCGGTGCGGAAATAACCATCGGTCTCCAATGCCTGCGCCGAAGGCAGCATCAGGCAACCCAGAGTAAACGCCGCACTCAATTTAGTCGTAACTCTCATATCAACCCTCATTGTTTTTGTTTTGCTGATGGTTTTTTGCGAAAACGTCGAACCACTCCTGGAACAAACACCCCCTGCTTTTTTCCGGGCAAAAGGCTCCCCTACGGCGCTGTGCGCACATCGAAAAGATCGCTGTCGCGACCGTTCGGACATGGCACTGCGCCGTGCTGTTTTGGCCTGGTGGAATTAGTTAATCGAGGTATGCACAGCTATTGGTAGCGACGCCCTTCTTCTCCCCTCCCTCCTTGGGAGACGGATTTCGAATTTTTCCTCCTCCCGTCCATGAGGTCGCCGGCGAGAGTTCCGTCTTTGCCCCCCTGCGAGTTAATGTGATGCGAAACGCCGGATGAGGAAGGCTGGCATGCCCATCAGCCGAGCAGTTCGCTGCGCACTTTTCGAGCATGAAGCGGCTCGATTCGTCAGCTCGCTCTTCCTGGCCAAAGACCGCGACCATGGCGATACCGTCGAATTTCAGGTATTCCGGGTAAGTCGTGGCGATCAGGGCGATAGAACACCGGACGGGCCGGCATGCTGATCGGTACCGCGCCACTGAGCTGTACCTCGCCACAGGCATCCACCGCCACCGTCGCGGCGTAACCGTTCCAGGCCGGGCCGCTGATCCGACCGGTCCTGCACACCGTCGATGAACGCTTGCCGTTCAACGTCATAGGCGACGACGAAATGCACCGGTGAAACGCCGTGCCTAGGGTGCGCTTCAGTTGCGATAGTTGGTGACGTTGTCCTTGACGATTGATTCGAAGGCCACCAGTTTCTCTTTGGGCGGTGTCTCGCCCTTCTTGATCATCTCGACGACCTCGAAGGCCGCCTGCGCCTGGCCCTTGGCGTTCTGGAAGATCGACTGGGTCATTTCGCCGGCTTCGATCGCGGCGAGTGCATCCTTGGTGCCGTCGATACCGGAAATCATCACGCCCTTGCGCCCGGCGGCCTTGAGCGCCTGCAGGGCACCCAGGGCCATCTGGTCATTGGCGGCAATGATGGCGTCGAATTTCGGGAAACGCTGGATCCAGTCTTCGGTGACCTTCATGCCGCCGGCGCGGTCGTAGTTGCCAGGCAGATTGCCCAGTAGCTTGACGTCATCGCGCGCCGCCATGGCTTTGGTGAAGCCATCGAGGCGCTCCGTGGAGTGGTAGAGACCGGGCTCGCCCTGGAGATAAAGGATCTCGGCGTTCCTGGGCAGATTCTTGGACATGAACTCACCTTGCAGGCGGCCCGCATCGAGGTTTTTCGAACCGACGAAGGTGTAATCTCCGCCGGCCGATTCGATGCCAAGGGCGATCACCGGAATACCGGCCTTGTTGGCTTTCTTCACACCCGACACGATGCCGTGGTAATCGACCGGCACCACGACGATCACGTCGACTTCCTGAGCGATGAAATTGTCGATCTGGTCGAGCTGCTTGCTGATGTCGCCATTGGCGTCGGCAAAGCGGACAAGCACATCGGGATCCGTCTTGGCAGAAGCGCTGAATTCGGTCTTGCGGCTCATGGTGAATACGTCGGTGTCTTGCAGATTGGTATAACCGACGACGATTTTCTTGCTCTGCGCGTCGGAGGTACCAGGGAGCGCAAAGGCTCCGGCACCGATCGCAACCGCAACGGCACACATCGAAAGTAGCTGGGTCAGTTTCTTCATGATCGTCTCTCTTGTTGTTTAAAGGGGTAGCTCAAATGGACACGGCAACCCGACTGCACGGAATTGCTGCCAATCCAGTTACTGCACTCAAGCCTTCTTGCCTTTACCCGAAGATTTCGTCTTGACGTCCAGAATCACTGCGACGGCAATGATCAAACCCTTGATAATCTGCTGCCAGTAGGAACTGACGTTCATCAGGTTCAGGATGTTGTTGATCACCCCGATGATCATCGAGCCGATGACCGTGCCCATCATGGAGCCGGTCCCGCCCATCAGACTGGTTCCGCCGACCACGACCGCGGTGATCGCATCGAACTCATAGCCCACGCCCGCGGCCGGCTGGCCGGAATTAATGCGTGACATCAGCACGATCCCGGCGACGCCGGCCAGGACGCCGTTGATGATGAAGGCCTTGCGAATGATGCTGTCGCTGTTTATACCCGACGCCACCGCGGCTTTCGGATTGCCGCCCACGGCATAGACGTGGCGACCGAAGCGGGTGCGGTGCAGCAATACCCAACAGAGCAGAATTGCCACGACCAGGATCAGCACGGAGATCGGGACGGGGCCGATATTGCCCTGGCCGATGATCTGGAAGTCATCGCCAAGATTGCTGATCGGCACACCCGCGGTGTAGAGCAGAATGGCGCCGCGCGCCACGGTCGTCATGGCCAAGGTCATGATGAACGAAGGGATCTTGAAATAGGTGACGACCAAGCCGTTTATCAGACCCGCGAGGATGCCCACCAGAATCCCTGCAGCGAGCGCCAGATACAAATTCTGAGTGAGCGACATGACACTGGCGGCAATGGTTCCAGTCAGCGCCACGACGGATCCGAGGGAGACGTCGATATGCCCGAGGGTGATGACAAAGTGCACCCCGCAGGCAAGCAGGCTGATCACCACAACCTGACGCAACACGTTGGTCAGGTTACCGGTGGTCAAAAAGGTTTCATTCAAAAGCGATGCGAGAATGAAGATGCCTGCGAATATCAGGATTGTTCCGTATTTTCTGTAGATTCCGGCAAATCCCATGTCTCGGATTCGCTCGAGGATGTTGTCACCGGTTGCGGTGATTCCCTGAACTTTGGCAGTCATTGATGTGCTCCCGTGGCCAAGGCCATAATGTTTTCCTGGGTGGCGTCCTTGCGGCTCAACTCGCCGGTCATCTCGCCTTCGCGCATGACCAGAACGCGATCACTCATGCCGAGAACCTCTGGCAGCTCCGAAGAAATCATGATGATCGCCAGGCCCTGCTTGGCGAATTGGCTCATGAGTTTGTGAATCTCGGATTTCGCCCCGACGTCGATGCCGCGCGTCGGCTCATCGAGGATCAGCACCTTCAGATCGCCGAGCAGCCATTTGGCGATGGCGATCTTCTGTTGATTTCCACCGCTGAGGTTTTCGATGGTGGTGTCCAGGCTGGCCGTCTTGATTTGCAGGAGATCGCGCATCCGCTTCCCGGCTGCAGTTTCCTTCTTCAAATCGAGCAGGTAGTGCGGCGAAAACTGCACGAGGCTAGCCATGGAAATGTTTTCCTGCACGGAACGACAAAGCACTAGTCCCTCGCCTTTGCGGTCCTCGGAAACCATGGCGATGCCGTTGCGGATCGCCTCGGCCGGCGAGTCGACCTTCAGCGCGCGCCCGTTCAACAGGACTTCCCCGGTATCGAGGGCATCGAGACCGAAGATCGCGCGCACGACTTCCGTCCGCCCGGCGCCGATGAGGCCGGCCAGGCCGAGAATCTCGCCCTGGCGCACGTCGAAGCTGATATCGCGGAAGACACCGTTGCGCGTGGCGTGGCGAACCGACAGCACGACCGGACCGATGTCGACCGCGTCTTTCGGAAAGATGTTGGAAATGGTACGCCCCACCATGAGCGAGATCAGCTTGCCCTCGTCGTAGGCACTGGCGACGTTGGAGTCCACGTGCTGGCCATCGCGGATGATGCTGATGTCGTCGGCGATCTGAAAAATCTCGTCCATCTTGTGCGAAATGTAGATGATTGCCACGCCATTGGCCTTGAGATCGGCGATCTGGCTGAACAGCATCGTCACCTCGGTGTCGCTGATCGCCGAGGTGGGCTCGTCCATGATCACCAGCGAGGCGTTGCGCGAAATCGCCTTGGCGATCTCGATCAACTGCATGCCAGCCACGCTGAGTTCGCCCATTTTCTGTTCGGCCCGGTACTTGAGGCCGAGGCGGTCGAGCAGCTTCTGGGTTTCGTCGATCATGCCGCCGAAGTCCACCAGTAGATTCAGGGGTGAGAAACCATGGCCGCTGCCCCACACCGGCTCGCGGCCGAGGAAGACATTCTCGGCGATAGTCATTTCGAGAACCGGGCTGAGCTCCTGATGGATCATGGCAATACCCATCTCCAGAGCGGCGCGGGTGTCCTGCAGGTTCAGGCGCTCGCCCTTGAAATAGATCTCTCCCGCATCGACGCTGTACTCGCCGCTGAGGATCTTCATCAGCGTGGACTTGCCGGCGCCGTTTTCCCCGCACAGCACATGCACGGTGCCTTTGCGCACCTTGAGATTGACGCCGTCCAGCGCCTTGACGCCGGGAAAGGATTTGCTGATGCCACGCATCTCCAGAACCAGCTCGTCGCTGCTGCCGTGCGCTGCGGCCACACGGGACTCGACGTCCAGCTGACCAAAGCTACCAGCCCTGACCGAGTCCGGTACTAAGCCGTCGCTATCGCGGGGACGGCCGTGCCCCCTGTCTGTCGCTCCGATACTCGATGTCATGATCTGTTTCCTCTTGTTCTTGTTCGAAAACCGCTACGCGTGCTGCGCTGCGAGCCTGTTGCCAATCAGTACTGGCGGGCCTTGCCAGTGTTCTCCTTGAGCATCCGCGACACCACGGCGATGCGTTCGCTAACGGAGACCTCGGCACCACCGACCCGCCACCACAATGGGGTACCTGGATAATGGTCTTGGGCAGCACTTGATATCGATCAGGGTGGAAACCGTCTGCTGCCGGGCGTCCGTCTGTACGCCGTGCAATTCGTCGAGGGTCTTCACCCGGTACGCGCCGCTCATGGCGAAGTCCACCGGGACGAAACCGCCATCGAGCTTGCCGCTTTCTTGGGATTGCAGTGATGAGCTGGGCTGTTCGTAGGTCAACGTCCGCTCGCCGACCCGATGACGATCGATACCGATGCATACGCTCATCACAGCCTCCGAAGAAAAAAGGGCCGCAGTGGGAGGCCCAAAAGCCATCTGGCTGTTATTCGTGAATTCCGGATAGCACCGCATTGCGCGCGGCCGGCCCTGAGCGAATCGGGGCACTAGCGACAGCTGGGATGCGGGAGTGGCACTCGATACCTGACTGCAAAGCCATGATGAAGAGGCGAGACTGCAGGGACCTGGCCCTGAGAGGGAATGATCTGTTCATCGACGCTACCTACTTATTATTGTTGTTGGCTCCCATCCTGGGAGGCCAAGAGGGGCATGGTCGTCAACCTTAGAATCCACTTTATTGGAATCTTTTTTCTATTTCAACCAATTTTAGAAATATTTTCCAAATAATCGACCACCTACATTGCCCTACTCGGCCGCCTTACGATCCGCGTATGCAAAAACCGCATGGTGGGCTTGGCATTCTTGCAGCGGTTGGCAAATAGATAAGTACAGTGCGGCTTCGCCACACCGAACCCCAGCCACTACCTGCGTCGGCGCGGTGTCAGTGCCCGCACGCATGTATATCGGCTCGGGCGAGCCAGATTGAATCGACGAGGATCATCACAGTATGTCGCGGAGAAAAGCGGTAACGCCGCTGCATTATCCGCCAGCCAACTCACAACGACCGCCCCCTTGAGTGAGGACTTCTATAATCGAGTTCGTTGACGAACGTCGACTACGCGCACCGGATTGGTATCGCTGACGTAGTCGTCGAAACTCTCGGGAAGTAAGGTGACCAGCTTTCCAGCGCAATTGGCGCATCAGTCTATCGCCGCCCAAAGCCCTCTCTGGCAAAAACGGCGGCATGACTTCGCTTCAAAATCTCAACCAACTGAACCCTGAACAACTGCGCGCTCTGGCTACGTAATTGATGCAGCGCGTCGAGATGATGGACAAGCAAATCCACCATCAGAAATCGGTCAACGAGAAACTGGCCCATGTGATCGCGCTGCTCAAGCACTTCAAGTTTGCTAAACGCAGCGAGCAATTAAGTCCGGATCAAGTTAGCCTGCTCGATGAGCTGATTGATACTGACATCGCGGCCATCGAAGCCGAGCTTGAGGTGCTGAAACCCGCTCCCGTGTTGACCGAGGCTCGGCAAAAACCTTGAGTCGCTAACGGTGGTGTTCAGTTGCAGCCGTTGGTCAATGCGCTGCCTGATGCGATCCTCAAACATGGCGTAATCCACGCCAATGAAACGCCGATACAGATGCTCACGCCGGGCGCGAAGAAAACCCATCGCACCGATGTATGGGCCTATGTCACCAGCCAGTTCTCGGACTTGGCAGCGGTCGTTTACGACTTCAGCCCCAGCCGCGCCAGAGAACACGCCCGTCCTTCCTGCAAGACTGGAAGGGCAAGCTAGTCTACGACGATTTCGGCGGCTACAAGACCTACTTCGAACTCGGATGCTGTCGGTATCCCAACGCGACAAGGTCGCTGTGTACGATATCTGGCATGGTTGGTATGAGCCTGGAACCAACGCCAAGCCACATGGCTGATTTGAACAATATCATGGCCAACTTGTGCAATGACATCCAGTCGTTTGCTGAGTTATCGTAAGATTGATTGTGCGGGTTACCCGTTCGGCTAGGCCGAGCGTCACAATAGTGAATTGCGGCCTTCGTCCAAGCCTCGATCCACATCGAATCGAGTACTACCAAACGCCTGGTGGCCAGAGCATTTGCACTCGTGTATGAAAGTTTTGGGGGGTTACCCAATTTTCATGACCGCGACGAAGGAAGAACTCTGGCATTGGCACAGAAACTTTTGACAGCGCCTACTACCCATACCAGATGCAAGGGATGCGACATGGAACTACGTCACCTGCACTGTTCGCCGTGTTTGCTGAAGAACTGCATCTCACCCCTATAGACATCACCGCCGAGAATATTGTCGAGCGCATTATATTGGGCGCGCGATGCAGGACGTCCGCGCCATGTAATACCAACAGAGGGCGAGTCGTGCCATTGATGAATGGGCGCTTCATCGAGCAGATTGTCCAGGTGGAATTCGAAGCTAGTAGATATCGATGTCACGATGATCGATACCTTAGGTAAATCTGGAAAAAATTTCGACCTTACCCAGCAATTTGGAGCGTCAGTTAGCTAAACATGGGGCCTTTTGAATAAGCCATGTTAGACACAGCATGAATGCTCCATGCATGAAGGCTTCATTCGATTGGTTTTTGGGAGGCCGGATGTTTAGGAGGCTTTTCAGCATGTATGCGACCCAAAGCTGTAATCCGTACGCCAAGGTATTTTATCGTCCCGTCGATGCGGCAATACGTTGGTGCAACCTAATGGCCTACGAAGCGCAAATTCTTGAGGTCGCCTGGAACTCACTTACTACGCTCGGATCTGCCTTTCCACAATGGCCGTGTCTACATGCCAACACTGAGAAAATTTTGGATGCTATCCAACATGGAGAACTACCCTATGGCTGCCTAGGTATACCGGTCGCCATTGGGACTCACGTCGATTACCTCCAGATAACCATCCGCCATACCGATCTCAAACTTTGGATGTCACGCTTCCACCCTGAACAAAGACCAGCTTTTCTTTTCGAACAATCATTGGACCAACATGGAGCTATTAGCATCGGTACCTATCTGGCCTTACAAGCCGACCGGGATGCCTTGCAGCTACAGGTAAAGAATATAGAAACAGCCTATCAACAACTGCTAAATGAACTCGAGGCTGTCGGGTTGGAAAAGGAAAACATCCATCATCTGCTCAAGACCAATAGCAAAGTCAGCGACCGGAGCGAAACAGCTTATCTCCACATCATCGGCGCAATGGTCAGTCTGTTTCTAGGTCACTCTCCCTCGGGAAAACCTCATTCTGTTTTCCGATCCCAAGCCGCCATTGTCGACGCACTGACCGCTCACCATAAAAACCTGTCTGGCATTTCCAAGCGCACCCTAGATGAGAAATTCGCCACCGCTAAGCGCAGCCTCTCCAAGCGCTGAGTCATATTGCACTGCAATCGGCCCAATTGCAGTGCAATGACTCTCACCCATTTCTGCTATTCAATTCAGGTCACTTCCCACCACGCGCCAATCGACGCCAGGAATGACCAGCATGTCCAGCCAACCCTCCCCCAACGATGAAACAGCTCGACCACAGATCGAACGCCACATTATGCGGCGTGACGAAGTGGAGCGGAAAACCGGCTTCAAGCGGGCGCACATCTACAATCTGATGAAGGAAGGTAAATTCCCTCGGGCTAAACGCATTGGGTTGCGTGCAGTCGGCTGGGACTCGCTGGAAATAGAGCAGTGGGTCACCGAGCGCTTGGCGCAACAGGTCTAACGCCATGCGCGTGGTATCGGTGATTTCCACCAAAGGGGGCGTGGGTAAAACCACTGTGGCGGCCAACCTCGGTGGTCTACTGGCGGATGCTGGCCTGCGCGTCCTGTTGCTCGATCTAGATAGCCAACCCACCCTCTCCAGCTATTACACCTTGAGCCAGAAGGCTGAGGCAGGTGCGTACGAGTTCATCGCACTCAACCTCACAACTCCTGCACAGATTGTTTCCAAGACAGTGATCGCAGGGCTCGACCTGATCCTCTCCAACGACGATCAAGGCCGACTGAGCACCTTGCTGCTGCATGCCCCTGACGGGCGATTACGGCTGCGCAATTTGCTGGGCAATTTCCGTCCCAACTATGACGTGCTTTTGATCGACACCCAGGGCGCACGCAGCGTGCTGCTGGAGATGGCCATCCTGGCCTCCGACCTCGCCCTCTCTCCCATCACCCCGGAAATGCTCGCCGCCCGCGAACTGCAGCGTGGCACTTTGAAGCTGCTGAGTGAACTCGAACCATTCCGTCACCTGGGCATTACACCGCCACCGTTGCGACTGCTGCTGAACCAGGTAAATAGCATCCGGGTAGACACACGAATGATCGTCCGTGGCCTGCGCGAGACCTTCGCTGGGGCTACCAACATCTCGGTTCTAGACACCGTCGTTCCAGACCGAGTGGCTTATCTCAATGCCGCTTCACTCGGCCTACCGGTCCACCGAATAGAGACACGCCGGTCACGGGAACGACGCTCGCCATCAGCGCTGGAAACCATGCAAGCGCTGGCCATCGAGTTGTTTCCGGAATGGCGCGAAGCGATCTCTACGGTGAGCAGATGCGCGGAGATTCGATGAGACGAACCACCGAGCCGGCATTTCTCGCCAAGTCATTTTTTATCAACCTTGATGTCAACAGCGTTTGGCAAGGAGTCTTGTGATGTTGGATCAACTGCCCATCATCGTTCAGCCATCCATTCGAATACACCACCCACCTTGCGAGGAATACTGCACCGTGGTCTTTCGCCTGCAGGGTGGGCGCTCGGCCATGGGGTGGTTCCTCGCAGAACTTTCCCGACACTTCGAAGGTTCGGGGACTGCCGAGATCGTCAAGTTCGAGGTCGGTGACCATTTGCGCAACCGGCGTTAAGTGAGGCTGTTCAGATGAAGAAGCTCAGTCAGGAGCAGATCACCGACAAGCTGCACCAGGACCACTTCCCTCGCGGCCCAGAGCTGGAGCGGCTGTCCGATCCGCTCACTGACACACCCATGCTGGTCACTCTGGAGCAGTTGCGGCCCTACGAACACAACCCGCGCTTCATTCGTAATCCGCTGTATGACGATATAAAGGCGTCTATCCGTGAACGTGGGCTGGATCAACCACCGCCGATTACCCGCCGCCCCGGAGAAACCTCTTTCATCATCCGCAACGGCGGTAATACGCGCTTGGCGATTCTCGGCGAGCTGTGGCAGGAAACCCGCGACGAGCGTTTCTTTCGCATTCATTGCCTGTTCCGACCTTGGACCAATGAAATCAGCGCCCTACTTGGCCATCTGGCCGAAAGCGATCTGCACGGCCAACTCACCTTCATTGAACGTGCTTTGGCCGTAGCCAAACTCAAATCCATGCTCGAACCGGAGGGAGCTGTGCTCTCGCAACGGGAGCTGGCACGACGTCTTGCCGCTGGAGGCTATCCCATTTCGCAGTCGCACATCAGCCGGATGCTCGACACCCTCGAACACCTACTGCCCGCCATTCCGCAAACGCTGTATGCCGGACTAGGTAAGCCCCAAATCGAACGCCTGATCGCTCTGCGTAGCCAGGCAGAGCGAACCTGGAACCGTTATCCAACCGCCACCGTTGCGTTCACCGAGTTTTGGTTCGACACCCTGGGCTACTTCGATACCGAACCCGAGTCCTTCGATCTTGAGCAAATCCAGGATGAACTGCTCGAACGCATGAGCCGCTTACTCGGACAGTCCTACCGTATGTTGGCCCTGGAATTGAGCGATACCCAACGGGTCATCTCGACGCCTGGCGTTGTCGTCACCACGCCCTCGGAGAACAGCCATCTGCCGAGCGTTGATGAAGCGGCGGCAGGACCGCCCTCCTCCGTGTCTCATCCCAAATCAACTGAGACCAGAACCCAGACCGAAACAGCGCGAGAGGAGCTGCTCACACCGCCCGAAACGAATGTCGCATCGGCGGTCAGCCCTCCGTCACGCGTTCAACAGATTCGCGAGCAGATCGATCGCGAAACCGCCACCGAAACAGCACCGAGCGTCGAGGGCTGCACGACCAACGACATCTGGACCATTGCACCAGCACTGGATTGCCCCGAACAACTGCGTTTAGCCATCGCCGGACTGGCACGGGAAATGGCGGCCTATGCCGGACATCCCGAGAGCATTATCGATCAGCAGCTTGGCTTGGGCTTCGCCCTGAACATCGAGCGAGTTGATCTTGCAGCGCCTCGCGCAACCGGCGTTCACCTACTGCTCATGGCCCTGCTGCGCGCTCAAGATGAAGTGAACTGGGAGGATCGCAAGCAACTGCCCTCCGCCCTGTTCGGCCAGCTGTTGCTGGGGGTTTACCAACTTCCGCTCACAGATCGTCCCGCCATGGATGTGGGACTGGAGCGACTGCCCGACAGTCTGTTAATCAAACTGTATCGCCTCATCCGACTGGCCCGTCGCCTGATCGACTTAACGCTTACCCCTGAAGATGACTCACCGAAGGAGCTGCCATGAACCTGTCCTTCAATGTGCTCAACCAGGCCATGCTGACTCAGGTACTGCATGAGCTGCGCCTGGGTAATCTGCAACGCTGCAAAGCACTCGGACTGGGTGAGGACGACATCTACCTGTTGCAATCCTTACCGCCCACCACGCTGTCGCGCCTGGCCCATGCCACAGTGTCTTGGGTCGAGGTCAAGATCGACTCGCCGGTGCTGCATCGGTTGATCGAGCAAGCCGAACGCGACGAGCAGAACGAGCGCTTGATCAACCGCGCGCTCAAGCTCGGCGCCAGCAGCACCATCATGTACCAGTGCTTCGGCTTGGCGCATTCGGAAACCGCCCTGCGCCGCCGTCTGCTCAAGATAGAAACCCGCAAGGGCCGCCCTCAGCATTTGAGCGAAGCACAGGAACATGCCCTCTGGCAGCGATGGTGCCAGCTACGCGCTCAAGACGGTACCGAGGATCAGCTCGACGCCATGATGATGCTGGCCGAAGAACAACAGATCAGCTTGACCATCGTTTGGCAGCAGATTGACCAGTACAGCAATGGAACATGAACACTGCCCCTTCCAGTCGCTGGCAGCGTGTCCTGCAGCAATGCACCCAGCAGCTGAGTGAACGCTGGCCCGCACGCCCTACCACTGAACATCCCTCCAACCAGGCTCTACAAGCGGGCTTTCTGTTCAGTGGCCAATCACACGAAGTCGTGCCGCGTCGGCTGCTGTTGGATCATCGACTGACGCCATTGGAACGTAATGCCTGGCAAGTGTTTCGACTCATGCTGCAAGGTCAAGGCGTGGTCACACCGCGCTATGAAGATTTGCAGCCTTACCTGTCGAGCGTGCCCTACGGTGCGTCAGCCTCCCGTGAAACCATCGCTCGCGTCTTGACCATGCTCAGACTGACGCGCTGGCTTAGCTTGGTGAGTCGCGGGCGCGATCAGCTCAGCGGACGCCTGCAAGGTTCTCTGTACGTCCTGCACGATGAGCCGTTAACCCCCGCCGAAGCCATGGAACTGGATCAGGATTACCTCGAGCTGGTCGGACATGCCCTCGGTCATGCGACCAAGGCTGTACGCATTGTCGCTCAGCATGTTCTGGAAGAAGTTCGCCAGGACACTCGTATCGATTTAGGTCAGCTACCCACACGGCTCGATAGTTGGGGCGAACACTGGATGCAGCAAGGATTGGATCAGGCAATCGACGCCACCATGCACGATTCCGAACTGGGGGAAGATCACCTCGTTCGGAATCGTGCAGGCCCTCGTTCGGATTCCGAACCGGGTCTGAACGCCAATGTTTCCGGCGCAGTTCGGAATCCGAACGCCGCCTGTACTGTATTAAAAGAAAGTACTTGTACTGTACCGCGCGCGACCCCGGCGGTGGATAACCTGCACTGGCCCGATCCGCTGCACCTGAGTCCAAGCGAGCATCAGGCCGTCGCCGTGGCGCTGAACAAGCTCAAACCCGCGGATCGTCAAGCGGTGCTCAACGAAGCGGGTGCACGCTGTACGGCTGGAGGTATCCGCAAGCCAGCGGCGTATCTGATGGGTCTGATCCAACGCGCACTGAACGGCGACTTTCGTCCTTGGGCAGGTCAGACAGCGCCCTCACCCGTTGCAGAGCCGCCCCCCACAGCACCGTCACGTCCGTCCCGAAAACAGGGCGAACCCGCCTCCGCTCTCGCCCAAGCGTGTCTGAATGAGCTACGCCAACTGCGCGGCAAACGCCCTGGACGTCAGTAGATTTGATGCCAGTGGCATCAAATCTACTGAGCTCTACTGTGGGATCGCAAAGGGCCGAATCTGCGCAATCCGACCGATACAGCCATCGGCATCACTCACGAACGTCTCCGAAATTAACCCTCTCAAACCGAACAGACCGCATTCAGCTTTTTGGCTGCCCTTGACCCTCATCTGTCGCAACGTTCCCGTCCAAGCCAATGCGAGGACAACACCGTGGCCGACCACTATCAACTCAATCTGGGTTCATTGCGCAGCAGTATCACCCTGACCCTGCACACTCACCACGCCGCCCGTATCTGGCAAGGTCGAACCGCACGCGAAGGCGTCCACTCGATCATGGGCATGGCCGGCTATATCAGTGTCACCAACCTGATCAAACAAACCGCGGCCCAGGATGATCCCTATGCCGACTGGGCCATCGTGCAACTCGAAGAAAAACTGATGCAGGCCAAGGCTGGGATGCTGGAACTGACCCAACAGCTGGATCGGATCAGGCAGGACCTGCCGACACAAATCGACATGGGCGACAACCTCAACATCCACCCCGTCACTTTGCCGCTGTACATCGGCAGCCAGCTGGGTTTTCTAGCGGTCTACCTGCTGACCGATTACGACACTCTGGTGCGCCGAACCTTGTTGTCTCATCACACCGCCTTGATCGGTCGCAGGGACATGGAAGCCTGGATCGATGACGGCGCCCATCTGCTGCGCAGCCTGTTCGGCCAAGCGCAGCGCTATCGGCATGCTGGTGTCACACGCGATGACATGGCGGCGAACAACGCTCGCGCCCTAGCAGCCGTCGATAAATTGGGTATGCCGCCCATGGACATTCTTGAGGGTCATCGGCGCTCCCAGTTCGCGCCCCCGATCATTCGTCGTGGCGCTGTGGCAGTGGATGACGCTGACGCGTTGGCAGAGGACGCGGGAGGGCCATCTGCGACATTGGATGAGCCGGAGGACGAAGTATGAATCCCCTGACCTCAGCCCAACCAATGCCCTTCGAAGCATTGACACCGGATGCCTATCGACAGCTCGAACACGCGGCCTCCCTAAAAGGCCTTTTAAAGCCTTTTAAGGGTAAGGGGGAGTTGGAGCACCTGGCGCAGGTGGCGAGGGAAACCGAGGCGCAGCTATGTCACCTGATGGCGGCTGTGGTGCAGCAAGCCGGACAGCCCCCTTACTCACTGCTGGACATTCGATTGGTGTTGCAGAACACCAGCGCGGGCAGCACTTTTTTGCGTTGGCGCACCCGCGACTTCGTCCGTATGGGGGTTGCAGTCTGGGAACGCCAGGTCCGCAGCAAAACCCTGCCGCAGGTCGTACGCGAGGGATTGCACCGTTTCGAATGCAATCGCATCGCACTGAACCTGCAGATGAGTGTGGTCCATTCGCTCTACCGCCAGGCCACAACCTGTGCGATCAAAATGGCCAGTGCCGAACAGCTGCTGCGCCAGTTCACACCAGCAGTGGAGATATCACGATGAGTACTTTATTCGTCGGCGAAGGCAACATCGGCAGCGCGCCAGAGTTCCAAGAATTCGCCTCAGGCAATGACGAACCACGGCGTCTACTGCGGTTGAATGTGTACTTCGACAACCCCGTGCCACGCGAAGGAAGCTATGAAGATCGAGGCGGCTATTGGGCGCCGGTTGAGCTCTGGCACCGCGAGGCTGAACACTGGAGCACGCTGTACCAGAAAGGCATGCGTGTACTGGTTGAGGGCCGCACAGTACGAGATGAGTGGGAAGACAGCGAAGACAACGCACGGGTGACCTTCAAGATCGAGGCCCGTCGCGTCGGCATCCTGCCTCACCGCGTGCACAGCGTGGTCATGCGGGAACGCTCCAGTGAACCGGCAGCATCTGCGACACCCGTCGGGCAAAACACAGAGCACGCCCGTTCACCTGCGTCGAAACCCAGAAAGCGCAGAGGGCAACCACCCACGGACTGACAGACTTCAGGCATAAAAATTGCGCCTTTACGCGAAGTTGCTGGCCAGTTTTTACTGGCTGCTCGTGAAGACCCACGCTGTTGCCCAGGCTACAACAAGGCACCAGCCTCGGCCCATTCAAGGCTGCCCTCACCGACTAATATGAGGAACCTGCCATTCAGGTTTCTCATATTCCTCAGCTGCTGTTTCCAACAACGCTGCTCCGAACTCAATCCGGAGCAGTTCCATGCGCCTCTTCCTCTGCGAGAAACCTTCCCAAGGTCGTGATATCGCCAAGGTTCTCGGAGCCACTCGGCGTGGTGATGGTTGCCTGATCGGACCCGAGACAACCGTCACCTGGTGTATCGGCCACCTGCTGGAGACAGCCCCACCTGAAGCTTATGGTGCTCAGTACAAATCCTGGTCGTTGGATCATCTACCGATCATTCCCGTGCGGTGGCAGGTCGAGGTCAAACCCAAGACCGCGGCACAATTCAAAGTCATCAAGCGCCTGCTCAGTGACGCGGCCACCGTCGTCATCGCCACCGACGCCGATCGCGAAGGTGAAATGATTGCCCGCGAATTACTGGAACGCTGCCAGTATCGAGGCCCCGTTCAGCGCCTCTGGCTGTCCGCACTCAACGAGGCGTCGATTCGCAAAGCACTGTCCTCGCTGAAGTCTGGTCAGGAGACCTTCCCGCTCTACCACTCAGCCCTCGCCCGTAGCCGCGCCGACTGGCTGATCGGCATGAACCTCAGTCGTTTGTTTACCCTTCTTGGTCGGCGGGCGGGCTACGACGGTGTACTGTCGGTTGGACGCGTCCAGACACCCACCTTACGTCTGGTGGTCGATCGGGATCGTGCGATTGCCAGCTTCGTCTCGGTGCCCTACTGGGAAGTGGAGGTACACCTGTCCTCCATGGGGCAACCATTCATCGCGTCGTGGTTACCACACAGCTCAGGACAAGATGAAGCCGGTCGTTGCCTGCAGCAGACGCTTGCCAATCAAACGGTCCAAGCAATCTCTTGCAATAAGACCGCCGCGGTACTCTCATTGCAGACTGAGCATTCCCGAGAACCACCGCCCCTGCCCTTCGACCTGAGTACCCTGCAGGAAATCTGCTCGCGCAAGCTGGGGCTCGGCGTTCAGGAAACCCTAAACATCGCCCAAGCCCTGTATGAAACCCACAAAGCCACCACCTACCCGCGCAGCGATTGCCGCTATTTGCCAGCGAGTATGTTCGACGAGGTACCCGCGGTATTCGATGCCCTGCTGAAAACGGATCCCGCACTGCGGCACGCACTCGGAAGCCTCGATCGATCACTGCGCTCACGGGCATGGAACGATGCCAAGGTCACCGCGCACCACGCCATCATCCCCACCACCGAGTCGGCCGACCTTGCGCGGATGTCTGAACAAGAGCGCAATGTCTACGAACTGATCCGTAGCCACTACCTCGCACAATTTCTTCCGCACCATGAGGTTGATCGGACCCAGGTCGAACTGGAGTGTGGCGCAGAGCGATTGACCGCTGTTGGCAAACAGATCCTGGTTCAGGGCTGGAAAGGCTTGCTCTACGAAAACACCGAGGAGGATGAGCCCAATCACAAGTCCCAAGTCTTACCCGTCTTGCAACAGGGTACGCAGTGCGCAGTGGACGACGTCGAACTCAAGTCCATGCGCACCGCCGCCCCCAAACCTCTCACTGAGGGCGATCTGATCAAGGCGATGAAAAATGTGGCCAAGCTGGTCAACGATCCACGCCTGAAACAGAAACTTCGGGACACCACCGGTATCGGTACCGAAGCCACGCGAGCCAGCATCATCAAGGGGTTGATTGATCGCGGTTATTTGCTGAAGAAAAAACGCGCCTTAATGGCCTCGGCGGCGGCCCATACCCTGATCGAAGCGGTACCAACAGCGGTTGCAGATCCGGGTATGACCGCAGTCTGGGAACAGGCTCTGGACGAAATCGAAGCGGGACGTCTGAGCCTGGATGCATTCGTCGCCAAACAGGCAAACTGGATTGCGCAGTTGGTCGCACACTGCGGTTCACTGACTTTAGCCATGCCTGTCGAAGCCAGCCCGGCCTGCCCCATTTGCAACGCCTCAATGCTCAAGCGAAAGGGAAAATCAGGGCCGTTCTGGTCATGCTCCCACTACCCAGACTGCAAGGGCACTGCCCCGATCAAAAAAGATACGCCTCGCCCATAACGCGCCATTGGAGATCAACATAAGCATTGGGGTCAATGTAGTGGTCAGTGCATCATCAACGGCGACTGATCCCTCTCTAAGTCGCTTAGCGGTTGTCCGATTTCACGGGCCAGGGCGATGCCTGTCGAAATCCATATCTGCCCCAGTTCGTTGAACGCTTTCAGGTGATCAGGATTTTCGTTGAGCCAATGAACAAGGCTGTCGAAGTGTTCGGGGTTATCCGGGCAATCATGGATCTTGATGAACAGCTCCAGTGTTCGATCCCAGATCTGATCCATGACGTTCTCGCTCTTCTCTTCCATGCTCAACCGTTCCTCAGCTTGGCCCTATCAGACCACTCATTCTCACTGACCACCTCGGACTCTGATTCCTGGAGGAATAGAAGCCACGTCGCATTACACAGCGATTTCAGCCAATATAACAACCTTATAAGTCGATACTCAACCGTTAAGGATGTTCATGTCAACGGGTCTTTGCTCAACCATTCGGGTTGAACTGGAGAACTCATCACTTGGCACATAAACATCCAACCCAAGCCCAAATCGGGCGCATGATCGCGAAGCACCGCAGCGAGCGTAATCTGACTCAGGAAGAGGTGGCTGAACGCTTGGGGATCGGCAGCGAAGCTGTATCGCGTCTAGAGCGAGGTGTGGTGGAGCTTTCCGTGGTCAAGCTGATGCAACTGGCGGATATTTTCGACTGCCGGATGGATGAACTGCTGACGGCGTCGAGCAATCGTCCCAATGACCAGGGCCAGGTGATCGCGGGTCTGCTGAGTGGACTGAAAGAAAGTGACCGTGCCTTTATCTTGGCAACCGTCGAACAATTAGCCGCTCATCTCGCCAACAAGTGAGTTCATGCGCTCGCATCCGATACCGGGGTCTTTGAGGCGGCGCACTCTGCCTTGACGTCGTCCCACCCTCTCTGCTGTAGTGCCTCAGGATCATCGCCAACGGCGACCCAAGACCGATTCGCTCCGGGCAGCTCGGTCAGACTCTTAGAGTTCGGAGCCTTCTCCTCTGCGGGATTTCATTCCCGTTTTGTGCTCGACCTGATCGTGGTGGCGGATGACCAGTGTTGCCTCTACAAGGCAACAGCGGTCATCCGCCTCGGCGATCGTATTCAGCCCCGGGGCCCGCCGGGGAAACCCTGGGCACCCTTTGTGCGCGGATGCGTGCCAGCATATTCCGACCCAGGCCACGACAAGGGTCGGTTGACGAATCAAGGCGCAGTTAAACCAAGCTTTGCGAGGAGCTTTTCGACTGCGTATGACCGTCAAAGGTGGCTTTTCTATTCCTCGCCTGGTGACCCACCAGGCCAGCTCTTCTTTTTCTCATTCCAGTGACCGCCACCGTATTCCGGCCGTAAAAAATCGGGTTGCAGCGTCTTGACGCTCCCCTGTGACAGGCTTATACAAAGGGCGTGGTTCGCTGTCGTTGACAGCCCAGCCCAGGTAGCTTGAACCTTCAAGGCTACGCCACGTTCGTGGTGGTTTACCCAAGTGCGATCAGCGTTCGGAAGCTCGCGCGGTTACCGCTTCAGCGGTGATGAATGCCCACTACCCCATGCCTGCGGATCACCACCGCAGACGTTCCTCTGCTGCACCGCTATTCCCCCAGACGCATCGTTCTGCTCGTCATCGGCTTGCCGGTGGTGAATCGTTCATCGCTCACCTTCACCTTACCTACCCTGACGGAGGCTCACTTCCCCGTCAGGGGCTGTGCGTCGCCGTTTTCCCTTGAAACAGGAGAACCACCATGGCCCACGCCAACCAATCCCAAGAAGCGACCACTTACTTCAACCTGCACACCGTCGGTATCGGTTACCTCAACCGTGTTCGTGAAGTCCAAGTCCGCCGCGGCCAGCCGTTCATGGCTTGCGATATCGCCGCCCTGCACGGTGCCACCGATGCGGTGGAGTACACCCGCTTCGACTGCAAAGTTGCTGGGGGTGAAGCTGAACGCTTGGTTCGTCTCTATATGGACGCCGTCAACGCCGAGAAAAAGGTCTTGCTGTCGTTCCGTATCGGCGACCTGTGGATCGATCCATTTCTCTACGAAAAAGGCGATAAACAAGGCCAACCGGGCGCCAGTCTGAAAGGTCGTTTGCTGTTCATCGACTGGATCAAAGTCAACGGCACATTTGAGTACAAAGCGCCCGCCAGGCAGGAAGCAACAGCACCTGCTGAGCAAGTGCCAAACAGTGAGTCATCCGCACCATCGGCTGATGCCGAAGCTGAGGATATCGGAAACCCAATAGAGGCTCGGGTTGAACCTGAATCTCCACCCACTCCGCGCACGGCCCGCCGTGATGCCACCCATACCGTTCAGTCCGACTGAACAGTCCACGATGTTCCTCATCAAGGCGCTCCGTCGAGCGCCTTGTCTTCAATCGGCACAGGAGAACCAACATGGAATCCTTCTGGCTTTGCGACGCCTGCCTGTTCGCGGCGGCTTACGAGGACTACAGCTCGTTATCGCTCTACTACACGACGGATGAAATTGAGAAACGCATCGCCGGTATCCATCGTGGGCTGGTTCGGTTGATGCCCATCAGTGCCGACTTCGATCCCGAAGCCGGCTGGGGAATAAGAGCCTTTTCTCCATTGCCCTGTGACGGTTGTGGTTCACATCTACACGGTCAACGCCACCGATTCACTCGGCTGTAAACAGCGCGTCATCGGCTAACGCCCACGACTCCACACCCACCTTGGGGATACCACTCCCCTCGGGCGTGTACCCCTGATTGTTCCCTTCGGAGGTACCGCCATGAGCACCCAACTCACACTGATTGAGACCTCGGATTTCGAGGCTGATCGCATTGTCCAAGAAAACCAGCTGATCGACGAAGCGCTGCATATTCTGGATCGTCGGCTGTTCGCCCGCGGCCCTATCCTGACGTCGCCTGACACTGTGGCCTCATACCTAAAACTGCACCTTGCGCAACAAGAGCATGAAGTCTTCGGTGTGATCTTTCTCGATGCCAGGCACCGGGTGCTGGCATTCGAAGTCCTCTTTCACGGCAGCATTGATGGCGCCAGCGTTTACCCCAGACAGGTCGTTAAACGCTCATTGGCGCATAACGCTGCGGCCGCCATTTTTGTTCACAACCACCCCTCAGGGTGTACGGAACCCAGCCAGGCGGATTGCGTCTTGACTGCACGGCTGAAGGAGGCCTTGGCCTTGATCGAAGTGCGTGTACTGGATCACTTCATCGTGGGTGAAGGTCGTCCTCTCTCCCTTGCCGAACATGGCTGGCTTTAACCCTCACAGGCGTCTTCGGGCGCCTTGTTCATTTTCATTCTGGAGAGCCCTCATGAACCTCACACACCAGGCCCCAGCCCTACTGGTAGCCTCAAATCCATTTGCTCGCGGTTACGACAACCTGCATATCGAACGGCTGCTACTGATCACCTACGAAAACGACTGCCCTCCCTGCTTTCGACCCGTGCACGACTCACAGGCCCATCTGCCCGACGATGAACTGCAACTGTTCCCCTGCCTGTTCAATGACGATTTCGCCTTGATCAGCGAAGGTCAATCCATTCCTGAAGAGTTGGATGAACGCTGCCAGTCCACCGGACTGGTGCGCCAAGTGATCTACGCCGTGATGGGCGAGATGTTCAACGAGCAGCATCACGTCGGCGATCTGTACTCCCTGGAAGAAGCCCAAGCCATGGTCCATCGCTTGCGCTTCGAAACGGGACACTACAGTCGAGCCTGGGAGATCAGTACCGCACACCTTCCTGAAGAAGCGATGTTCTATCTGGAAGGGTGGGTCAGTCACTCCGCTCCGAGGCAAATCGGTCTTTTGTTCGAACTTTTCGCGTTGCCGGATTGCTGCGGCATCGGTTGCAAGTTGATCGGCACACCATGGACGGACGAGAACTTGCTGAACATTGAGGGCAAACGTTATTCAAGCTTGAGACAAGAGCAACTCGACGCCGGCACACCGGAAGCCCTGGTCACGGTGTTATACCTGGCGGCGTTGGCGGATGTGCGATTGTTGATCTTCGACCCCGACGCCACCGTTTTGGATGGACTCGCCATTTTTGATGAGTAACAACACGTTCGGCTTTAACACGACCCGCCTTAAATCATCTTTCTCACTGAATCGCTCCTTCACCTCATGTCAGGTTCTGCACTGAATCTGACATGAGGTTTTTTCCATGGAGCGTTTTTTCCCGCCTGTCTGCCTGCTGGGTTTGTTGAGCGCTTGCACTGCGCAAATCCCCAATACATTGCCGCCCCATCCAGAAATCGGCAGTGGCTCAAATCAGGCCCAGCACTTGAGGGGCCCAGCCGAAGAAAGCCATCCGGCAGAACTTCGTTATGGTCGCTACACGCTGGTTAGCACCGAGCCCAACACAGAGCAACGCGACCTTCTCGCCCAAATTATTGACGTGAGCATCCCGTCCAGCCTGAGCCCTTCGGTGCAGGATGCGTTGCAGTACGTACTGCAGCGCTCGGGGTATTCGCTCTGTCCAGTTTCCGCGTCAGTGAAGGTGCTTTTTACCCGGTCTCTGCCCGCGGCCCATTACCGGCTTGGTCCAATCCCTTTGCGCGGCGCGCTACAAGTGCTGGCTGGCCCCGTCTGGCAACTCACGACCGATGAAGTCAGCCGTACGGTCTGCTTCGAACAACAGAAGGCTGATGTCGGCATCGTGCGGGCCACACCAGGCTCGTCCCATCAGTCGGAGGCACGCTCATGAAGGCCTCGACGTTTCAAACCCTCATTGTCGGGCTACTTTGCCTAACGGCCGCCGGTCTGTGCGGTGGTTTGTATAACCAGTATCAGCGCGTGGCAGAACTACAGAGCACGAACACGCAATACCGACAAACCCTGGACACCCTGCAACGTGATTCAAGCGCGTTCAAGGACGCCCAGGAGAAGCTGCAGTACGCGCTGAAAGACCTGAAACAGATGGTCGACTCCGGTGAGCAACAGGCCAATACCCTCGATCCGATGTTGGATCAATGGGCGCAAGAGCTACAGGAGCTGCGTGATGGCCTGACAGCCCGCGCCACCGCAGCGGACCTGACAGCGCTACGCGCACGCCTTGAGCACGTCGAGCGGCAGCTCCTGGGGCTCAAAACTCTGTCATCAACTCCACCACCGACGTCTTCCGCGACCAAGCTGAAAAAGACCATTCGCCCCAAGCCCGCCCCGCTCTCGCCACCGTTCTCGGTGTTGAGTGTCGAGTCCCGTGGTGGTGAGCGTTTTCTGGCGGTCGCACCTCATGACAGTCGCTCTCTCACGGATGTCCGGCTGCTGCATAGCGACGAGCGGCTCGGAACTTGGCAGCTGAAAGTGCTGGAACCGAACTCAGCCATCTTCGCGGTGGCCACTCAGCCAGACCAGACCGTGCAAATCCCTTGAGAAGCGATCATGAACAGAGCGTCACTACTCCCCGTCGCCTGTCTGGTTTCGCTACTGACCGCAGGTGCTGCGATGGGTACCCCCATCACGACACAGTTACAGATCCAGGGCACGCAGTCCGCTCCGCTGAGGCGCTCTCACTCTGAACAGGCGGCGAGCTGGGGGCTGACGGAGCAGGAGTGGACGCGCTTCGAACAGATCCAAGCCGGCCCACGCGGTTTCTGGAGCCCGAACCTTGATCCGTTGACCACACTCGGGGTTGAGGCCGAGACCGACCAAGAGCGCCAGCGCTATGCCGAATTACAGGTAGCGCTGGAAGCCAAACGCGCTGAGCGCGAGTTGACCTACCAAAACGCTTACACCGCAGCCTGGGCCAAGCTGTTTCCCGGGCTGCTGCCGATCCAGGGCATGGCATCCCCGTCCCCTGCCAGCTCATCGGTCGTGCCGCGCCAGGTCCTGTTTGTGGAGGACCACTGCCCAGCGTGCACCGCCGAAGCACAGCGTCTGCAAAGCAGCGACACGGCGTTCGATATCTACCTGGTGGGCAGCCAAGGCGAGGATGAACGCGTCCGTAGCTGGGCTCGGCAAGCAGACATCGATCCGGCCAAGGTTCAACGCCAGCAGATCACCCTGAACCATGACCGTGGTCGCTGGTTCAGCCTGGGTGCCCCGGGGCCATTGCCTGCCACATTTCAACAGGTGAGTGGACAATGGCAACGCCTCGACTGAGTGGTATTGCGCTCATGCTGACGATACTCGTCGTCCACGCTGACGAACTTCCGCCTCCTGCCTACCAACTGGCGGCGCATGACGCGGACATCCCTTCTACGGTGCTGTTCGCGATTGCCCTGCAGGAGAGTGGTATCCATGTCCGTGGTCGACTGCTGCCCTGGCCTTGGACCCTGAACATCGCCGGAACCCCCTACCGCTTCGCCACTCGCCCGGCTGCCTGTCACGCCTTGCTCCAGGCGCTCACTCAGTATGACGCCAAGCGGGTCGACGCCGGACTTGGGCAAACCAACCTGGGCTACCACGGACAACGTTTTTCCAGCCCCTGCGAGGCCCTCGACCCCTACCGAAATCTCGCCGTGACCGCCGCGCTGCTGCAGGAGCATCACGCCGCCACCGGTGACTGGGTGTCAGCTGCCGGACGCTATCACCGCGCGGCAGGAGGAACGCCGGCGGCGCGTTACCGCGCCGGATTTTCCCGGCAACTCGAACGGTTGCTGGTTTCCTTCAAACAGGGCACACCGCCATGACGCGAATATTCTTTACCTGTTATTTCATCCTGTTCTTGGCACCTGTCGCCCAGGCGAAACCAACCGTAGTCAGGGATCCGGCTGGCGACGTCACCCAACCCTATTTCCAAGCTACGGGCCTGCCCATAAATAACAGAGTTCAGGCTGACCGGGCCGTGCATGCGGACCTGTCCACGTTTGCCGAGGAAGCCTGGATACTACCAATCAGTAGTTCTCGGTTGAGCCCCGGCCAAATCACGCCTCGTGCCCTCAACATGCCTGGTTTGCGGCCATTTTTCTTGGTCGGTGACAATCCCCAATCTCTGGTTTGGTTGCGTCAACGTGCGGCTGAACTGCAGGAAATGGGCGCGGCAGGCCTCGCCGTCGAAGTGGCCGATACCGAAGCCCTGGCCCGGATTCGAGCAGCCGGTCCGGGCATCACCATCCTGCCGGTCAATGGCAACGACATCGCAGACCGCCTGCAGATCGAGCACTACCCCGTCTTGATCACCGCCACCTCACTGGAACAGTGAGTCCAGGCCATGGCCGAGCATGCGATGGAGTCCAAGCTCCGGCCAGCGGTGGAGCTGTACACCGTAGCGATCTGCATCGCCGCTGCGGTGTTGTGCGTGTACTCGCCCTGGGCCGTGGCCCTGTCACCCGAAATCGGTCTGATTGCGGCACTGGCCTATGCCCTGTTCGGCCTGCTCCGGCTGCGACAAGCCTGGGACGTGCTGCGTTATCGGCGCAATATCCGTCGGCTGACCCGCTACGAGCTGACCAGCCGACAGATTCCGGTTAGCCGTAAGCGATTGTTCATGGGCCGCGGCTTTCTCTGGACCCGCCTGCACACCCAGCGCTTGGTCGAGGCCCAGGATCCGGCTGTCGCCCACTATGTCGACCAACCGACCCACTACCGCTTGGCACGCGGACTCGAACGGCGCCTGGAACATGCACCGTTTCCGTTCTCGACACTGGCCCGAGCCACCGCCTGGGACAGTGCCTTCAATCCGTTGCGCCCTTTGCCCCCAGTAGGTGGCTCGCCGCTGTTGCATGGGGTCGAGCCTGACGAAACAGAAGTCAGTCTACCGCTGGGCGAACGGGTCGGTCACACCCTGGTGCTCGGCACTACCCGTGTCGGCAAGACGCGACTCGCCGAGGTGTACATCACCCAGGACATTCATCGCATCGAACATGAGGTGGTCATCGTCTTCGATCCGAAGGGTGATGCCGACCTGCTCAAGCGCATGTATGTCGAAGCCAAACGCGCCGGTCGAGATAAGGAGTTTTATGTTTTCCATCTAGGCTGGCCGGAGATCTCCGCTCGATACAATGCGGTGGGACGCTTCGGGCGTATCTCGGAAGTGGCGTCACGCATCGCTGGGCAGCTCAGCGGCGAAGGTAACTCCGCAGCCTTTCGCGAGTTTGCCTGGCGTTTCGTCAACATCATCGCCCGTGCCCTAATCGAGTTAGGCCGGCGTCCGGACTACCTGCAGATCCAACGGCATGTGGTCAACATCGACGCACTGTTCATCGAGTACGCCCAGCAGTTTTTCGCCAAGACCGACCCGAAGGCGTGGGAGGTGATCGTTCAGCTTGAAGGCAAGCTCACCGAGAAGAACATTCCCCGGCATATGATCGGGCGCGAAAAACGCGTGGTGGCCATCGAACAGTACCTGGCGGTGAAGCGGGTATTCGACCCGGTACTGGATGGACTGCGCTCGGCGGTGCGATATGACCGTACCTACTTCGACAAAATCGTTGCCTCGCTGCTGCCGCTGCTGGAGAAACTCACCACCGGTAAGACCGCCCAACTGCTGGCGCCAAACTACACCGACTTAGATGACCCGCGGCCAATCTTCGACTGGATGCAGATCATCCGAAAACGCGGCATCGTCTACGTCGGTTTGGATGCTCTGACCGACGCCGAGGTGGCCGCCGCTGTGGGCAACTCCATGTTCGCCGACTTAGTCTCGGTCGCCGGACACATTTACAAACACGGCATCGACCATGGCCTGCCCCCATCGGGTAACAGCAGTGACAAGTTGCCGATCAACCTCCACGCCGATGAGTTCAACGAGTTGATGGGTGATGAATTCATCCCACTGATCAATAAGGGCGGCGGTGCCGGTATTCAGGTAACCGCCTACACCCAGACCCTCAGTGATATCGAAGCACGTATCGGCAACCGCGCCAAAGCTGGCCAGGTTATTGGCAACTTCAACACCCTGCAGATGCTGCGGGTGCGCGAAACCGCCACCGCTGAACTGCTCACTCAGCAATTGCCCAAGGTCAACGTGCTGACCAAGACCCTGGTGTCGGGTGCCACCGACACCTCCGATCCGGAAGCCAATACGGACTTCACTTCGTCCTCGCAGGACCGCGTCAGCAGCACCAGCGTGCCGTTGATCGAGCCTGCCCACATCGTCAGTTTACCCAAAGGGCAAATGTTCTCCTTCCAAGCCGGTGGGCAGCTCTGGAAAGTCCGTATGCCTTTGCCTAAACCCTCCAACGATGATGCCATGCCCAAGGACTTGCAGGAGCTCACCCAGCGAATGCGGGCCACCTACAACGAGCAGGCGGGGCAATGGTGGAGCGCCAGTGGTGGTGGCCCAACAACAAACTTCGATCTGGATCAGGTGGGGTAGTCCGTACCCGCGACAGGTTTCGATTCAGCAGAAAACGATCCAGAAGGCGTTGTGACGACATAACTTTGCAGCGCGCAATGGAGTGAACAATGGCGACTTCCGCCCAGAACACGCCGCCACAACCGATCCAACGCCCTGGATTAATCGTCTCGGCGATCAGCCTGGTACTGCGCGTCATCAGTTTGCTGATCGCCTCATTGCTGTTCTCGATCCTCATCGAGTTCGCGGGCCTGCTGCTCTTCTGGGGTGATCAGGGCTGGCGGCATAGTCAGGCCACGCTAACCAGTGAATTGGGCTGGCTCAGCGAGCACTTCAAATCTTCACTTCTCATCCGACAGCCAGGGGCAACGATTGTCCAGTGGCTGGATTTTCTCAATCAGTGGTTGTTGGTCAAGACCGGCTTTGCGGACTTTGCCCAGCAGGCGCGGGTATCGAGCCAGGGCATCAGTTTCTGGAGTTGGACCAATCAGCTCTACGTGAGCATTGAGGATTTCGTGCTGGCGGCGGTGTATGTGACCTTTACCTTCGTGGTGCGCCTAACCATTCTGGTCCTGGCAACACCACTATTTTTGTTGGCCACGCTCACCGGTTTTGTCGATGGCTTGATGCGTCGCGACCTGCGCAAATTTGGAGCCGGGCGAGAAAGCAGTTTTGTCTATCACCGCGCTAAACGAGCAGTGATACCACTGTTGGTCGTGCCCTGGGTCATTTACCTGTCCCTGCCCTTTTCGCTCGACCCTATGGCCGTATTTTTGCCTTGTGCTGTAATGCTTGGCATCGCAATGGCAATCACGGCAACTACATTTAAGAAATATCTCTGACTCGGAAAAATTATATTTTCCGTCGTATATCCCCCTGGTATCAGGATAGTTATCCAGCGTCTGCAGAACTGATACACCGCACGAGTTAACCCGCCAGAATTCGACCGAGATTCCCCACTTCGAGCGAAGTGTTGAGTGAAAGGGAGGCTCCCAAAGTTTGGGAGTGTGCCTCAAGATTGGTGCAGGAGAGGGACCAAGATTCGCATTCAGGACTCATCACCCTCACCAACAAACAAGGGCGCATGCAGAGCCCTTGCAATCAAACCGTTCTTACTGCGTACGCCACGACTCGACAACGTCTGCGCCAAACTCGATTTTCCATTCTTTCAACTGCCGATGGTTACCTCCCTTGGTTTCGATCAGCTCACCAGAGTTCGGATTTTTGTAAATTTTCACATCGCGAGCTTTACGGGCGGCCTTCACAGGAGCTGCTATTAGTGTCGAGGTACGACGGCCAGCCTCTGGATCTAGGATGCTAATGATGTTCTTCAAGCTGAAGCCGTACTCGCCAAGCAACGCCCGCAATTTGCTCTCAAATTCCATTTCTTTTTTCAGGCCGGAATCACTTTTCATCGACTCAAGCTCTGCGAGCTGTTCGGCCAGTTGTTGCTCAAGCTTACGAAATTCAACCAACCGAGACATGTGAAACTTCCTTCAGTTTAGGGAAATGAAAAATGAACATTCCAATGTTAAGCGATGATTAGCTCTTCGTCACCCATGCTGCCTTCAAGCACGAGCAAATCCACTCATTGCTGCATGAACAACACATTATTAATGGGTAAGAGTGCTGTCTGAGCTTTCTTTATGGTCCAATCGATTGCTGATGTAGTGTGAGTGTCTTCTTCCGCTTCCCCCTAAAAAAGCGATACATCGCACCTCGCGTTTAATACTGAATAATTCAAACGCTAACTTGATTCTGGCTCCATCTCCACATGGGCCAGCATCATGTCGATTACCATCTATCGCAACTTTTTGCTCCTTTCACTGACCATTGTTCAAGGCAGCAGCTATGCCGCATCTGCTCATGAGCAGGAACAGCTCAGCCTGGTCCAGCAACAACTCGACATTATCGAACGCCTTGCGACGCAAGCTGAGGTAGCCAGTACCTTTGAACCAAATGACCGCTATCGCTTCGACTATCCCCAACTGACTCAAGACATCCAACGCATCCGCCATGGTGTGCTGGGATACCTGTTTCCTTCCCGTGCGCAACCCCGCGATCCCGCTGAATTGGTCGGCGAATACCGCCTCGACACTCCGTCCGCGGAGCCGTCGCCATGACTGAAGCTCAGACCTCGGCGTTCCAAAACGCCTCCGGTTTCTCACCGCAGAGCAGTTCGACGCTCTGGCTGTCCCTGGTTCTCGCCCTGGCTTTGCTCTGGTGTGCCTGGGTGATGTGGACGGCTTACCGGGGGTGGGCCGCCGGCAGTGTGCGCTTTGGAGCCTTCGGTGGCAGCGCCATGCGCGTGCTGCTCGCATTGTTGGTCCTGATGTTCTTCACCCTTTCCTAATCCAGGAGATCGCCGTCATGCTCAAGTGCCTTGTCCCCCTGAAAAACAACCTGCGTGATCGCGCGAGCCAGCGCTTGATCGGTCTGCTGCTGGTGCTCGGTCCAAGCCTGGCTTTTGCCGAACTCCCGACCATGGAAGCGCCTTCACGTGGTGAAGGTTCCGGGTTGATCGAGACGATCAAAAACTACGCCTACGACGGCGGTATCCTGCTCGGCTTGCTGATCGCCCTGCTCGCTTTCTTGGGTGTGGCGTGGCATTCCCTGACCGTGTATGCCGACGTGCAGAACCAGCGCAAGACCTGGAAAGACCTCGGCGCGGTGGTTGGCATCGGCGCCCTGCTGGTGGTGATCATCATCTGGTTTCTGACCAAGGCCGCCGCGATTTTGTGAGGTTGGCATGAACGACACTATCGAACGTCTTGCCGACGGCACCTTGGTCTTTCTGCCGGAGCGACTCAATCGTGATCCCGCCGTGTTGCGCGGTTTGACCAATGATGAGATGTGGGTGGCACTCAGTGCCGGCGCACTCGTCGGTCTGATGCTGGGCGTGCCTTTAGCGATCGCCACCGCCTCGATTGCCGTGGCGCCGACCAGCATGATCGCAAGCATGGCGCTGGTGCTATTTGCCGGTGGCACGCTACTGCGTCGGGCCAAACGGGCCCGCCCCGAGACCTGGTTGTACCGCAAGCTCGAATGGGTACTGGCCAGCCGTTGGCGCTTGGGTCGCGGCAGTCTGATCCTCCACTCCGGCGCCTGGACGGTTCGCCGTTCGAGTCGACTGCGTCCTGCCCTGTCCCGGTGGCAGCCATGAGCCGATTTCGGAACAAGGTGGATGCCCAACAGGCCCATATCTTCAGTCTGCGCCTGGCGGTAATGATCCTGACCCTGCTCTGTGCCGGACTCTGGTACGGCTGGCGCTCGGCACCGACCGATCTGACCGTGCATGTCCCCCCGGATCTGCGCTCGGGCAGCACGCGCAAGTGGTGGGATATCCCCTCAGAGAATGTCTATGCCTTTGCCCTGTACATCTTCGGTCAGCTCAACCGTTGGCCCTCGGATGGCGAGCAGGATTATCGCCGCGCTATCTATAGTTTGCAGTCCTACCTGACACCCGCCTGCAAGGCCTTCCTCGACGGCGACTACGAGTACCGCAAGGCCGCCGGCGAACTGCGCCAGCGGGTGCGTGGCGTCTACGAAATTCTGGGTCGAGGTTACAGTGAGGATCCGGAACTCAGGGTCAAGCAACTCGACCGCGACAGCTGGTTGGTCAAGCTCGACCTCAATGCCGATGAATATTACGCCGCGGAACCGGTGAAACGGGTGGTGGTGCGTTATCCATTACGCGTAGTGCGTTTCGACCAGGATCCCGAGCGCAATAAATGGGGGCTGGCACTGGATTGTTATCAGGGCACTCCGCAAAAAATCTCCCTGCCTGGAGGTGAGCCATGAAGCGGATGTCTACCCTGGGACTCACCGTCGCACTGATGCTATGGGGAGCTGCAGCGCAGGCCGTCGAGCTGATGCACTGGGAACGCCTACCCCTCGCGGTCCCTCTGGTGATCAATCAGGAACGGGTGGTCTTTGTCGATGAGAATGTTCGAGTCGGCGTGCCCTCAACCCTGACAGGTAAGCTGCGCGTACAATCAACTGGCGGCACGCTGTACCTGCGCGCGTCGGAAGCCATTGCCCCGACCCGACTGCAACTGCAATCGGTCACGACGGGTGAAATCATCCTGCTGGATATCGCGGCCACGCCTGGTGATCAACCGCTGGAGCCCGTGCGTATTCTCAAGAACGCTCAGGAGCAAGCTGCCGAAGCTGACTCTAGCACCGTCCCGGCTCCAGAACGTACACCGATCCCGGTCGCTTTGACGCGCTACGCCGCGCAAAGCCTGTACGGGCCTCTGCGCACCGTGGAGTCCCTGCCCGGCGTACGCCGCGTCCCGCTCAAGCTGCGCACCGAATTGCCGGCCCTGCTGCCGACCGAAAACGTGTCCAGCACGCCCATCGCCGCCTGGCGACTCGGTGATTACTGGGTGACGGCGGTGAAGTTGCGCAATCGTGGCTTAGAGACGGTGCAACTCGATCCGCGCCAGCTTCAGGCCAAGCTATTTGCCGCGGCCTTCCAGCATGCTTTCCTCGGACCTGTCGGCAGTGCTGAAGACACCACGATTGCCTACCTCGTCACCCGCGGTGCCGGCCTCGAACACGCGGTGCTATTACCTCCGCCCGTTGCGCGAGGTGCTAGCGATGAAAGCTAACGCCTTGCTCAAATGGCTGGTACCGGCGGCGTTGTTGGCCGTGGTTTTGATCATCCTGAAAAGCTGGGTCGCGGGTAGTACTCCCTCTCCAGAGCACCCGGTTAATCAGGGCAACATTCAGTTATCCGCCGAGCAAGCCAAGTCGCTCGGCATTGCGGGCGACACCCCACGCGACACGGTCGCCACCCTGGTCGGCCAGGTGAAGGCCATGCGCAGCGACATGCTCGGTTTGAAGAAACACAACGATTCACTGCAGACGGAGAACAACCGCCTACGCGAGCGGGAAAACAGTGTCGATTCGCGTATCCAGACCGCGCTTGGCAGCGTGACCCAGCAGGTCGACGAAGGCCGCCGTCAAGCCAACGAGGCCCGACTCAAAGCCGAACAAGACAGTCGTCAGGCTCGCGGTTTGCTGACGCAATTGCAGGACCAGTTGTCGGGACTGACCGGCAAAGGCAAGGACATGCCGATCGGATTGGGGCTTGAGCCCGGCGACGGTGCTCAGTTTGAAGGGCAGCACTCTGCCAATGATGCGCTGCAGTGGATTGAACCCTCGGATGCTCCGTCCACCGACGCCCGAGGTAAAACCAAGACTTCCCCCGCATTGAGTCTCCCTACCGCCTTCAACTCACTGGAAGGCTTGAACGATAACGCTATTGATCGCAGCCAGAAACAGCTACGTGCAGTCACCCAGGGTGAGGGTGAGCGTGACCCGACACGATCCGCTGATCGTACCGAAGGCGCGAAGCCGGTCTACACCATTCCCGAAAACGCCACATTGATGGGCTCAGTCGCCATGACCGCGCTGATTGGCCGGGTCCCGGTGGACGGCACCGTGAATGATCCCTATCCCTTCAAGGTGCTGGTCGGTCCGGAGAATCTGACGGCCAACGGCATCGACCTGCCGGACGTCGCGGGTGCCGTGATGAGCGGCACGGCGTCCGGTGACTGGACCCTGTCCTGCGTGCGTGGGCAGGTCGAGTCAATCACCTTTGTGTTTACCGATAGCACCATCCGTACGGTGCCTCAGCCGAAGGCGGTCGCCAGCCGCAATGCCTCCACCACCCAGAGTTCGAACACCGACAAGATTCGTGGTGGACTCGGTTACCTGTCCGATCCGTATGGCATTCCTTGCATTGCAGGCGAGCGCCGCTCGAACGCCCAACAATACCTCGGCAGCCAGAGCCTCATCACGGCGGCCGGCGCCGGTGTCGCCGCCTTGCTCGGGGATGAGCAGAACAACAGCAGCGTGATCAGTTCGGGCGGCAGTACGCTCGGGGTCACTAGTAGCACGGGTAATAGCGCGCTGAATTCAATCCTCAGTGGTGGGGTCAGCGACATCCGCGAGTGGGTGAACAAGCTGTATGGCGAGGCTTTTGCTGCCGTGTACGTGCCACCGGCCGCACAGGTCGCGCTGCACCTCGACCATGAGATCACCATCGACTACGAGCCCAAGGGCCGGAGCGTTCGCCATGAAAAAGACCATGCCTCCCTGCCTGATCTGGATTAGCTTGCTTTGCTTAGTCCTGGCGGGGTGTTCCACCGACAAGGAGACGCTGCTGCCCCATGGCGAGCAAAGCATGCTGGACATCTGGAACGGTGTCGGTTCGCAAGGCACTCAGCAGCAACTGCTGGATGCTCGGCAGCAGTTACGCCGTCCGCTGGTCCAGGAAGATTTCTCCGCCTCTCTCCAGGAACCGTACACGCGCACCGCAGCGAACGAGATCCGCAGCCTGTTCCCTCGCCTGCCCAATCCCGATCTGGTGCTGTACGTGTATCCGCACCTGAGCGGTACCGAGCAGGCACCGGTCCCGGGTTATTCGACCGTCTTTCCGTTCTACCAGCGTGTGCAGTACGCATTGCCGGGTGAACGTCAGGAAGACTTGTAGTGCGTACCGGCGATTCGGGCCCCCCTACTCCTGCGTGGAAAGCCTGGCGCAATCCATTGCGCTCTCGCGCCACCTTGGCCGATGACGCCACACTCTATGCACACAACCCCAGCTTCACCGATCACCTGCCTTGGGTCGAGTACCTCGACACCGAGCAGTGTTTTCTGCTCGATGACAATCGCTCGGTGGGTGCACTGTTCGAGTTGCTGCCCATCGGCACCGAAGGACGCGAACCCGATTGGTTGATGGCGGCCCGCGATGCCCTTGAGGACGCCCTGCAGGACAGCTTTGACGAGCGGGATCAAGCGCCTTGGGTGGCGCAGTTTTTCTGCCAGGATGACAACGACTTCACCCCCTACCTGACCCGGCTCACCAATTATATCCAGGACAGCGCGCGAGCCACGGTCTTCACCGAGGCGTATTTAGAGCTCAGCCGCCGTCATCTGAAGGCCATCGCCAAGCCCGGTGGCCTGTTTGAGGATAAGGTGGTGACGCGCCTGCCCTGGCGCGGCAATAACCGTCGGGTGCGACTGGTGGTCTATCGCTGGCTTGAGTCTGACGCTGAGGAGACGGGACTCACCCCGGTGCAATCCCTGCAACAGGCTTGCGAACGTATCGCGGCTTCGTTGCAGGCGTGCGGGGTGCAATCGATGCGAGTCGATGGTCGAGGTCTGTATGCCTGGTTATTGCCCTGGTTCAATCCGGCCCCCTGTCTCACCGATGAAGCGCCCGAGGAGTTCTATCGCCGCGTGGCCTATCCGGAGTCGGGCGACGGTGAGTCGCTGGAACTGCCCTTCGATCATGACTTCGCCGAGCGGCTGTTCTTCAATGAGCCGCGTTCGGATGTGCAGCACGGACTCTGGTTTTTCGACGGCCAACCCCATCGCGTGATGGTAGTGGACAAGCTGCGGCGGGCACCGTTGATTGGCCAACTCACCGGCGAAACCCGCAAGGGTGACGCGGTGAATGCCCTATTCGACCAGTTACCCGAAGGTACGGTAATGAGTCTGACCCTGGTGATCAAGCCGCAGGACGTACTCGAGGACCAATTAAACCGCCTGGCGCGCAAAGCCATCGGTGAAAACCTGGCCTCGACCCAGACCCGTCAGGATGTCGAAGAGGCTCGTGCGATCATCGGTCGTCAGCACAAGCTGTACCGCGGCACCCTGGCGTTCTACGTGCGCGGTCACGATGAGCAGCAATTGCACCAGCGCTCGGTCAGCCTGGCTAACGCACTACTGGGTGCGGGCCTGCAGCCGGTACGCGAAGGCGATGAAGTCGCCGCCTGCAACAGTTACCTGCGTTGGTTACCGATGGCTTACAACCCGTCCCGCGACACGCGCAACTGGTACACCCGCCTGATGTTTGTTCAACACCTGGCGAACCTCGTTCCGGTCTGGGGTCGCAGCACCGGCACCGGCCACCCGGGCATCACCCTGTTCAATCGTGGCGGCTCGCCGTTGAGTTTTGATCCGTTGTCACGCCTGGACCGGGCCATGAATGGTCATCTGTTGTTGTTTGGCCCCACCGGCGCCGGCAAATCGGCGACCCTGGTCACCTTACTGATGCAGGTCATGGCCGTGTACCGCCCTCGCCTATTTATCGTCGAGGCCGGCAACTCATTCGGCTTGCAGGGCGACTACTTCGCGACACAAGGCCTGTCGGTCAACAAGGTCCAATTGAAACCTGGCGCCTCCGTCAGCCTTGCGCCCTTTGCCGATGCTTGGCGCCTGGTCGAGCAACCGGATCAAGTGGCGAGTCTGTCGATCGATGAGTGGGACGAGGATGCGGTAGCCAGTCGCGAGGACCAGCGCGATGTTCTCGGTGAACTGGAAATCACCGCCCGGCTGATGATCACTGGCGGCGAGGCCAAGGAAGAAGCCCGCCTGAGCCGGGCCGATCGCAGCTTGATCCGCGAGTGCATTCTCGATGCGGCGCAGACCTGTGTCGCGGCGGGTCGCCAGGTGCTGACCCACGATGTGCGCGACGCCTTGCTGCGCGTCGCCGCCGACCCGCACTTGCCGGAGAAGCGTCGCGAGCGTGCCCAGGAAATGGGCGAGTCCATCGACCTGTTTTGCCAGGGTTTCGAGGGTGAACTGTTCGATCGCGAGGGCACGCCTTGGCCCGAGAGCGATGTGACCATTGTCGATCTCGCCACTTACGCTCGCGAAGGCTACGAGGCACAGATGTCCATCAGCTACATCAGCCTGATGAACACCGTGAACAACCTTGCCGAGCGCGACCAGTACCTAGGCCGACCGATCATCATGGTCACCGACGAGGGCCATATCATCACCAAGAACCCGCTGCTGGCGCCATTCGTGGTCAAGGGGACCAAGATGTGGCGCAAGCTCGGCGCTTGGTTCTGGCTGGCAACCCAGAACCTTGCTGACTTTCCCACTGCCGCGCAGACCATGCTCAACATGATCGAATGGTGGATTTGTTTGAACATGCCGCCCGCGGAAATCGAAGAGATCGCACGGTTCAAGAAACTCACGCCGGCGCAGAAAGCCTTGTTGCTCTCCGCCAGTAAGGAGCCGGGGAAGTACACTGAGGGGGTCGTGCTGTCGAAGAAGCTCGAGACACTGTTTCGAGCCGTGCCACCCAGCCTTTACCTCGCCCTGGCCATGACCGAGCCCGAGGAAAAAGCCGAGCGTTGGACGCTGATGCAGGAGAACGGCTGCTCAGAACTGGAAGCGGCGTATAGGGTAGCTGAACGGATCGATAGAGCGCGAGGAATAGAACCCGCATAGGGGAATCTATTGAGGCTCTCGCTCTAAAGCGAGTGACCGGTTATTGCGGTACGCCCCGGAGCCGCTGCTGAATCCTCAACAGGAATCCGGCTTCGAAGGCATCCTGGCAGTCACCGACAGGAAAGGTCTTGCGGGTTTGCGCCAGCTCCCACCACAGGGGTATCTCACCGGTTGAATCAAGCCAAGCCTGAGCGCATTGCACGCCACGTTCGATCATCGGGGCAAATTCGTTGCCCCAAGGTGTCAGAAGACTTGGGCAACCATCCGCCGCCGGAATTGAAATGTAGTTTTCGTCCATACACACCCTAGATTTCTGAATTATTGTTAGACAAGGAGTACAGCTTCGAAAAGCTTAACGACACCAAATGAACGCTCGATAACAGGCATGAGCATCAAATGGCCTAGATCACTACCAATGTAGACTATATCCCGTGGATTGAGAGTCCCTCAAAGCGCAATTTGCGCGCATGACTCAAGACTACGAACAGCTTCGTCTGCAGCTGGCGGAAAACATCCGCTTGATGCGACGCGTGAGAAACCTTACCCAAGAGCAGCTCGCGCTCATGGCCGAGGTGGATCGCACCTACGTCAGTCAAATCGAACGATGCACGGGCAATCCGTCGCTGTTGGTCCTGTGCAAACTCGCCAATATTTTCGAAATTACCGCAGATCAGTTACTTGTGGAACCCGATACCCTACGCAGCGCCCTTCACGTCAAATAATAGTCTCACGTCTCACAAACCCGATAGACCCGCCTTCATAATTTCAACTGACAGTCTTCAGCCCGTAACTGAACCTGCCCAGGCCATACACCAAGAGCCTGGATCATGCCTGTTGCCTGCTCGTCAATCCCACCCACAAAGCTAAGGCCCTTGGCGCTGAGCGTCCTGTTAGTGTGCGGCCCAAGCATGGCGCTGGACAGCGGCAGCATCACGTCCTCCGTGCTTTCTTCAGGCTGTCTCGAATACCGGATCGTCGGCATTTGTTTCTGGCTCCTCTGCACGCCCTTCGGTTGCACAGTCAAAACCTCGATGAAGGTTCGTCATTTCATTCCTGAGTTGGTGGTCTCGAGCTATGCCACCACCGGCAACAACCCCTGGACAGAGATGGCCGCCCTCTCCTCTCCCATCAGCGGCGCGGAAGGTGGCGGCAACCTGATCACCCCGAACACCCACCGCGACAACCTGCCCCGCTTCAAGAACGTCGACGGTATCGGCCACCCCGGTGGCTGGGCCGCCACGCAACTGGCTTCGCAATCCGGCTATGCCTGCGCCAGCGGTGCAACTGCGCTCATGCCCTACTACCTGAGCACCCTGGACTCACTGGCCTGGCGCCAGGGCATCCCAGAAAGTTTCTACCCCGAGTCACTCATGCCGGGGATCCGTGAAATTGGTCGTCAGGCTTCGGGAAACATGTGGGGCAACGTCTATCCCCGCCAAGGCATACTGGTACAGCCCGACGACTTCAAGGCGGCCGCGGTCATGGCGCAACGTGCTGGCGATGTGATTACCCGTAACGGACAGCCGCATGTGTATGTACCGCTCACGCCCGCCAAACGCGACGGCTACTGGCCGCCTGGTCCGATCGTTGAAAACGACGCTTCGACCCACAAATGGCAATTGCTCTACCCCCAGGTTCAACCGACTTGCGCCATCTTCCCCAGCGATCCGGTACCGGGCGCGGATGGCGGCTACGCCTGGTCGTTGTGGCGGCCCTATAGCTGTTGCAAGCGTGAGGGGCAGACCTTTCTGTTCAGCATCGACTTCGAAGGCGGTGCGTCATGAGTCGGTTTCTCGGACGACCATGGTTGGGCGTGGTGAGTTTGTTGCTCTACGGACTGCTCGCCATGGCCATGCATGCCCACGCCGCTGAAGGCGATTACCGTCTGGGCACTCAAGGCGAAGTGCTCGACGACCGGGTGATGTACACCATTGGTGGCGGCTCGGCAGTCGGCTCACCGAGTTCGCTCTACCGACCCAGTGGTCTTGGTGTCGGTGGGTCATGGCGAGCGAACATGATGTGCGGAAACATGAGCCTCACCAACACCCTGCAAAACCAGCTCAACGGCGTCACCGAAGGTTTCCAGCAGATCATGGGCAGCATCGTGCAGAACGCGACCCAAGCGGTGATGTCGCTGCCGGCGTTGATTATCCAGCGCGCCAACCCCGGCCTCTATGAGTTGCTCAGTAACGGAGTGATGCAAGGGCGTATCGACTTCGACCGCTCCAAGCTGACCTGCCAGGCCATGGCCGAAAAGATGGCGGACAAAGTCGGTCAAGCCGGCTGGGGCGCGTTGGCCAAGAACCAGGAGATGCAAGGCAATCTGGAGCAAACCGGCGGTGATGCGGTGGCCGCGGTAAAAAATACCGAGACCCATAACGGCAACAATGGGGTGTCCTGGGTCGGCGGCCAGAAGGCTGGAGGTAGCGGGCAGACACCCATCCGGGTGACCTCTGACGTGGTGCGCGCAGGCTACAACCTGCTGCATAACCGCTCGGTGGATGACAGTGCCTCGATCAGTAGCAGTGATTGCCTGGGTGGGACTATTTGCCAGACATGGGCTTCGCCCCAGGAAGAATCCGAATGGGCCGTTCGCGTGTTGGGCGAGAGCGAAGTCGCAACCTGCGACACCTGCGAAACCCTTCGTGCTACCGCTGGCAGCGGATTGACGCCGCTGATTCAGGAGGCCTACACCGAGCGCCTCAAGGCCCTGCAAGGGTTGCTGTCGGGTTCACTGCCGCCTACCCCTGACAATCTGGCTAAAGCCTCCAGCCCGATGCTGCCGGTGACTCGTGGTGTGGTTGAAGCCCTGCGCGACGATCCCGACCAGGATCTGTTGGCACGGCGCCTGGCCAGTGAGACGGCCTTGTCCAGTGTGCTCGACAAAGCGTTGCTGCTACTGCGCACCCTGCTGGCGGGCAGTCACGAACCGAACATCGCCTCCGCCGAGCCGGCCCAAACCGCCTTGACGAAAAACATCGACGCTCTGGAGCGCGAAATACGCCTGCTGCAGACCGAACTGCAGGTCCGGCAGATGCTGGCCACCAACACCGCCAGCCTGGTGCTCGACCGGCATGCCGGTGGTGCCGATGCTTCGCGTACCGTCGAGCAAGGCGACCCCGAGCCCGGTCGACTCAAAGATGCTGACGCCAGGCGCAAGTGAGCCATGAAACGCTCACCGCTATTCACTTTGCTTTCGAGTCTGGGGATTGCCGCGGTGATGATCCTGACTGCCGCACTGGTCGCATGGATCGGCCGCACTGCGCTGGGTAGTTTCGAGGCCTGGCAGCAGGCATTCGAATCCGTACGGCCCTATCTGCGGTGGTGGCGTGCCCTGCTCTACGGCGCCCTCTTTGCGCTCTGGTGGGATCTGCTTCGGCGCTACCGACATCGACCACTGGATCGACTGCGCGTGAAACGCATCGGGGCATTAGGGCTCGTGCTCTTTAGCTACGTCGAGTTCACTCGATTGTGAGGTCACCACCATGCTCATGAGCACCAACAGCTACCTGGAGTTTTACCTCTCCCTGCTGGCCTGGATCATCAACAACGGCCTCTGGAGCGTCCTGTCCGACACCGGGCTGTTCGCCGCGCCCTTTGGTGCAATCATCCTGCAAGAATGGCTATCGGCCCGTCAGCAAGGCGCAGATGAAGGCAACAAGGGACTATTGTCGGTCCCGCGGATTGAGAACCGGCTGTGGTTGGCCTATATCATCGTGTTGTTCGGCTGCGCTCCGGTCTTTCCGTTGAGCCTCACGTCAATGGCGTTCGATGACGCGGCGAGTCAGCGCTGCGGCGTGAGTGTGGCCAAGCCGGCGGAAACCGCCTGGGGGACGACCTTCAATACTATCGGCGAACGCTCCGCCAACGTACCGATCTGGTGGTTTCTGGTGCATGCCTTGAGCAAAGGTGTGACCGCGGCGGCCACCGCCTCCATCCCTTGCGCACCGGATATCCGGCAGATGCGCATGGAGATCGACAGTTCGCGCATCGATAGCCAGGTACTGCTGCAGGAAGTCGCCGACTTCACCCGCGACTGCTATGGCTATTCCCGTTCTCGGCTGTTCACCAACCGTCCGCAGTTGGACAAGGCACTAAGTCATGACGCGTCCTGGATCGGCTCAAGCTATTTTCTCGACACACCGGGCTACTACGACACCGATCGTTCACGCACACCACGAGTCAGCTGGCCATATGACGAAAGCCGCGATGTTTCCTTGCCTCGGTTGGAGAATGGTGCGGGCTACCCCACCTGCAAGCAGTGGTGGAGCGACAGCGGTGTCGGCTTGCGCGGGCGCTTGATCGAGCAGGTTGATCCCTCGCTGCTGACTCAGCTGAAAGGTTGGTTGACTGGCCGTTCGAGCAACGAGATAGAGGATGCCACCCTGCGCGAACTGGTCAGCCCGCGTCAGCAATCGATGTCCATGTCGCCCGGACAGGTGTACCAGGACTATGGCTCCAGCGCTCGCGGCGGCTCGATCAATCAGGGGCTCAATAACCTCGCCACCAACACCGGGTTGGCCCTAGGTTCCTTCAGCAACTTCCCGGCAATGAATGCGTTACGCGCCGCCCTGCCGATGGTGCAGGCGTTCCTGATCATGGGCGTCATCATCAGCTTGCCGCTGATCCTGCTGGTCAGTACCTACCAGTTGAAGACCGTCATGACGGTGACGTTCGCGCTGTTCACCTTACACATGCTGAGCTTCTGGTGGGAACTGGCTCGCTGGGTCGACTCCAGCATGCTCGATACCTTGTACAATCAGGTTTCGGCTTCCAATCAGGTGCTGTTGTCGCTGCCCACATCCGGACTTATGGATGGGACGGTCACCGCGCAGGTGATCGAGTATGTGATGGGGGCGATGTTCTTGGTGCTGCCTGGACTGTTTTTGGTCGCCATGAGCTGGGCTGGCTACTCGATCGGCAACAGCCTTGAGGGGATGCTAGGTGGTGCAAGCAAAGCCGCGCATGGTGCAGCGGGCAAAGGAACGGATCAGTTGATGGGTGCTACGAAGAAGCTTATCTGACGTCATCAGATGATTTGAAATGACCTATGTAATGGCCATTGTCATCGTAGTTGCCAAGATAGGAGTTAGCCCCTAGGTAGTCAGGACCTGGATTGTCCTCTTCAAAATCCGTGTCGATGACAGCCTTGGACTGCAGAAGGGCAATCACAGCGATCACCACCACAACAGAAGCGACCAGCCAGAAACCGATAAAGAGCAGCCCTCCAATCATTGCCAGTTTGGCAATCAGAAAACTCCCGCGAACAAGTAATTTACCTGCGGGCATATCTGTTGTCTCCGCACGCTCAACCACGTGGGATTCAAACGTTCTCAACCTACGGTAACCACGCTTCACCGACATACCACAGACGTACGCCCAGCGGTGGGCACGTGAACTCTGAACAGGTTGCTGAATCGGCATGGTCTCGCCCTCTTCTGAGCGTTTTCATGGTTGAGACAAGAGTAATAGCGTACTACTGAAAACGGCCCGTGCCTGACCGTTTATCAGTTTGCCCCAGCCGAAAAATCTTCACTAGAAGACAGAAGACAAGCTCCGTGAAACAGCGTCTCTACAGTCATTGACCCATACAAATCGTCCGGTTAAATACAAGGTACGGATCGCTGTTATCGACAGCACCCTGCCCAGGCAGCCAGAACCTTCAAGGCTACGTCACTTCGGTGATGGTTCTTCCCCAAGTGCGATTAGCGTTCGGTAGCTCGCACGGTCACCGTTTCTACGGTGATGAACGCCTACTGCTCTCATGAGCGCCTTTCGAGCTCTGCTCGTCAGGCAAACCTTCTTGTTTTTCTTCAACCCGCCTCGGGGAAGTTCTTTCCCCCACGGGACAGGTTTCTTCGCGCTTTCAACGGAGGCACACCATGTCCGACTCACTTACACCGGAAGCACTAAACACCCTTCGGTTGCCCATTGTGTTCACTCCTGGCGCTTGGCAACGCGCAGTTCTGCTCGAACACTCAGGTATTCCTGAGAAGCTGCAGATCGATCGGCTGAGCAACGTATTGCGCGCAGCCTTCGAGGCTCACCTGGCCTATCCACACGAGCCCTATGTGGTGTTCGAGGTAGCCCAAATCACGTCACCGGGTCATCCACGCCATGACCCGTTGCTACAACTGAGCCTCAGCCTGCTCCTCGAGCCGGACCAGCCTGGCGCCTTGCTGATTGCGCTTGCAGGAGAACACCAGCGCTAAGCGCAAATTGGCGGCGCCCACCTCCACATTCGGACGGCATGCAAGACCTTCATCAATCCAGCCCATCACTCACCGGGGAACCCTCCCCCGGCGGGCAAGGCGTTCCTCCTTTTTTCTCTCGAGGAAACTGCCATGCGCGATATCTACCAAGACGTGACTGACAAGATCGTTACCGCGTTAGACCAAGGCGTTGCTCCCTGGATCAAACCCTGGTCCTCAAGTGACCCCGCTTACATCGGCCATCATCCCTACCCCATCAACGCCATCACGCGACGTCCGTATTCGGGCATCAATTTACCGCTGCTCTGGGCCGAGGCCAGGAAACAGGGGTTCACTCAAGATCGTTGGCTGACCTTCAACCAAGCTAAAAAGGCCGGTGGGCACATCCGTAAGGGTGAACACAGCACTCTGGCGGTGCTCTACAAGCCGATGGAGCGCGAGGAACAGACCGAGTCAGGCCAACCCGCACTCGATGAAAACGGTCAGCCCAAGGTCGCTCACTTCGGCATTCTCAGGACACATTTTCTGTTCAACATCGAGCAAACGGAAGGGCTCGAAATGCTCAATGAAACCCTGCTCGAGACAGAACCGACCGATCCCTTCCTGGCCAACAGCGCTGCGGAAAATCTGCTGTTAAGTTCGGGCGCAAACATCGTTCATCGGCCTGCCGACGAAGCCTTCTACCACCCGATCAGGGATCTCATCCAACTGCCGACAAAAGCGCAATTTCACGACGAAGGTGGGTACTACGCCACCGCACTGCACGAGCTGACACACTGGACCGGGCATCACGCTCGGTTGCAGCGCGAGGGGGTGACGTCATCCTATCCATTCGGCTCGCCAGGCTACGCGTTTGAGGAGTTGATCGCCGAAATGGGCGCTGCGTTTTTATGCGCCTATACCGGTATACAGGGGGAGCTGCGGCACGAGGGCTACATCGACTCCTGGCTCGGCCTGCTCAAGGCTGACAAACGCGCGATCTTTCGCGCCAGTGGTCACGCCCGAAGCGCCTCGGAATATGTACTCAACCTGGAGCAGCAACTGAAGCAGATGGTAATGGATGACTCACGATGCATAAACGATGGAGTTTGATCGTTACCTCACCGCTGCAAACGCTTCACAGGGCCCAACGCGAGTTGAGCCCTTTTTTTTCTGTTTCCAGAAAACAGACGGCATCATACGGCGGGCCCCTCACGCAAAGAACAAGAGAGGGGCGCACACCCGCAGCCTGTCATTCCGCATCCAGGTTCTGCGCCAGAAAGTCCACCAGCTCGAGCGGACTCCGGCTGTCGATCACCTTGTAGATCAGATCGCGTTTACTGCGCGGTAACTTCTTGACCACGCTCTTCGCCGAGGCCCTGACGGCTTCGTCGGTCCCATGGATACGTGCCGCGAGCAGCAGCACGAGCGTGGCGTCAGTGAGGTTCATGGCAAGACCCAAAAAAATATGCACCGCAGTGTACCGACTCTTTTCTTTTCCATACCAGCCCCACCAACAAAACGATGTCTAGCAGTATCGATATTCCGATTGCCGCACAAAAGGACACGCGCCAAAAGGACGGGTAAGGGTTGGAAGGGAATGGGGAGTCAAGGGTAAGAGCCCTATCCGAAAAGGCTAAAAGGCCACTGACCCAACCATTTCCCGGAGGTCACGATGCTCAGTCTGTTTCGCCACAAAAGGCAGAAGCCCCCTCCGCCCCCAGCCGTGAGCGTTGCCGAAGGTTACCTGCCCATTGAGTCGGCCCACAGCTTGTTAGCGGCAGAGCACCGCCGCCAGTTGCTCGATCGCATCTGGCAGTACACCGCCCTCTCTCACGCCCAATTCACCCAGCTCTATTTAAACCCGATCCATCGTTACGCCGAACAGGTCCAGCAACTCCCGGCCAGCGAGACGCATCACCATGCTTATCTCGGCGGCATGCTCGACCATGGACTGGAACTGGTCGCGTGCAGTTTGAAACTGCGTCAGTCCTATCTGCTGCCCACCGGCGCCGCGCCCGAAGACCAGGCCGCCCAGACTGACGCTTGGTCCGCCGGTATCGCCTATGGCGCCCTGCTGCATGACATCGGCAAGATCGCCGTGGACCTGCTGGTCGAACGCCAGGATGGCCGTGTTTGGCATCCTTGGCAGGGTGCCCTGGATCAGCCATACCGTTTTCGTTACCTCAAAGGCCGCGACTACCACCTGCACGGCGCCGCCGCGGGCTTGCTCTACACCCAGATTCTCGACCGCCCGATCTTGGACTGGCTGAGTGGATTTCCGTCACTGTGGGCCAGCCTGCTGTACGTCCTGGCGGGTCAGTACGAACGTGCCAGCGTGCTCGGTGAGTTGGTGATTCAAGCCGACCGTGTCTCTACTGTGCAGAACATTGGCGGTAACCCGAGCAAGGCGCTGCAAGCGCCGATTCATTCGCTGCAACACCACTTGATTAGCGGACTGCGTTATCTGGTTCAGCACGAGCTGAAACTCAACCAGCCGGGTGCCGCGGGTTGGTTGACTCAAGATGCACTCTGGCTGGTCAGCAAGACGGTCACGGACAAACTGCGAGCCTATCTGCTGTCGCAAGCGATTGAGGGCATTCCTTCATCTAACATCGCGGTGTTCGACGAACTCCAATCGCATGGGTTGGTTGAGTCCACCCCGGAAGGCAAAGCCATCTGGACCGCGCTTATCGCGCAGGGAAACTGGCAGCAGAGCTTTACCTTTCTGCGCCTTCAACCGGCGTTGATCTGGGGGAACGAAGACCGGCCCGAGGCTTTCAACGGAACGGTGAGCGTGGCAGCCGATGCCCACCCGACTGACACTCCGGCATCACCCGCCGCGCCAGGATCGCGTCAAAGCTCTTCGCTGGCAGATCCCAGGGCGATGGAGGATGCCGACTACCTCGGAACGTTGCTAGATATGTTCGAAATAGGAGAACCCGAGGTGCGTGATGCGCCGTCAGAAAATGCTCTCGAAACTTCACCCCCCCCTTCGGACAACCCAGGTCAGGTTTTCCTGAATTGGGTTAAGGAAGGCATTCAGAGCCACAAGCTGATCATCAACGACAGCAAGGCCAAAATCCACACTGTGAGCGGTACCGTGCTATTGGTCACACCAGGTCTCTTCCAACGCTACGCGCAGGAGTTTCCTGGTATCTCACAGGATTCCGATCAAGAGATTGGAGATTGGCGTTGGGTGCAGAAGCAGTTCGAAAAACTGAAGATCCACAGGAAGCGAGACAACGGTCTGAATATCTGGGCATGCCAAGTGGAAGGCCCCAGGAAGAAAACCACCTTGAAGGGATATTTGATCGAGGAACCGAAGTTACTTTTTGAATCGATACCACCAGATAATCCTTTTCTGAAAATCGAAAAAATTAAATTTCCGTAGTGCCCCCCATTGGTGGAGATCGAAGCGCAGAGTTGACTCTGGAGTGACTCGCGACTGGCCTGTTACCCTTCCCCGCCGGTGAATCGTGCCCAATGATGGATTGGGTCTAGCCCTCCCCCAACGCCCCAGCCACACTGACTAATCCTCTGCAACCTCTTCGCTTTGTAGCAATTTCTAAGCAAGCCGTAATAGCTGCCTGACAGGAGCACTACCGGTACTATGCTTGTACTTTTTCTCGAAAGGAGTCGAAACCATGCCAAGCGAATACTCACTGTCGGATGTACTGGGAAGGTTGTACGAAAATCAGCAGGCTCTGCAGGCGGCCATCATGGAGTTGGCCCTGCTGGTTGAGGAGCAAGGGGCGCAGGAGGTGGGTGGAAATGTCCGGGGAGCACTGTGGACCATGGGTGAAAACGCCGGCCATATCAAACAAGGCCTGGCGCGATTGAAGAAATTGGATATCGGTTAAATTCTGGGTACCAGTTCCGTTCATTTCACAGGCGGCTATCGCCAGAAGCGGACGTTTCGAATAGGAAAATGAAGAAACGGAAAAGCCTGAATTTGCCGTTCTCGATGGGCTAGATCTGTTTGCCATTGCGGCCGCTTCGGGTCTTCGGGTGGAGCGGTAGCCCTTCGTTCCGGAATCGCAAGCGGCCGCCTGACTCACCCTCAGCTGTTGCGCTGAAGGCAGAGGCTCGCTGCTAAAAACAAGTTATCGCTCACACCATTTCGTAGCCAGTCTAATCCCGCGCCTCATTGCTTCATCGAAGCTTTTCCAAGGCCAGCTTTCTTTGGCTAGCAGGACATCGTGACTACCGTCTCGCCCCCAGACACGAAGCCCCACCGGGGGGCAGGGTTATCCGGCTTACCCCAGATGAAATCAATCTTCGCTCTTCTACCATTTGGGTGGACGTAATCCACAGGATAAGGCCGTTCTACCAATAAGCTCATTTCGACTTCCTTGTCATCCAGCACTCCACCGACATACCACGCAATAGCCACAAAACCACTTCACGCCAGCAGGCGAGGATCCCCTATTTCCGCACAATATAAGTTACCCTAGTTCATCCATGGCCAGTCAAGCAGGGGCCTGCTGTTCGAAAAAGAACTGGTGGTTGACCTGTTCGCCGGTGGCGGTAGTGCCAGCACCGGCATTGCCCGCCCCCCCATCTTGTTCACGTGCTCTCCACAATTAGTTGATGCTTTGTAGTCTCGTCACGCGTAATCGCAGGCACTAGGCCCGGCCGAGAGTGGATCATCAAATATTGCTGCGTACGCTCGGTGTCAAAGACCTGATCTGCTGCTTCCATCTCGTCAATCAACTGCCGATCAACTGAGTAGTAGCCACAGTTCGGACATTTAAACTCATCAAAACTGCCTACTGGATAAGCTTTCTCGGCGCTATCACCACATACGACGCAGACGGTGATACTCATACGCACCTCCTTCTAAATGATCTATCAACTGTAGTTGATCCCGCCTAAATCACTCCTTCCACCGCCCGGCATGACCCGGCACGCCCCAGGTCAGTCTTGCGGCAGAGCTCAGCCAATACCTCAGAAAAATGATTTTTTAGTGGCGACACTATCTCCCAAACAATCGATTTTTTGAACCGATTCCCTTTGATATCCATCAATACAAGGGCGGTCATAACTTTATCGCGAGATCAAAAATTGCGTTACCTCGCCTGAAGACTTGGCCGTGGCAGTTTGAGAGGGATAAATGAATTAGGAGGTGACCATGTACTCCCAGCACACTAATGCCCATCGCACCGCTTGTCGCCGCTTGGCGATGGAACAGAATGAAAAACTTTTCGAAGAGGCGAATGCCCTCAATCGATCAGCATTCGACTTGCTGGATAGACCTGATCTTGATAGCGAAATGTTCCTTCAATATTTGCAACTTCGAGGGAAGGCAGATGCCAAGTTTCGTGAAGCGCTGGATCATCTCTCGTTAATCAATGAGCAATTCCCTGCACTGTCAAACGAACCAGAGACGCTCTTCGGAGGGAAGCAGGTAGCGTTCGCGTCATTAACCGCTCAGGGTCGATCTGAGTGGTCTGCGACTGGCGAGACAATTATGGTTCCGGCTTCCCACCCACGGATGGGACCAAAGGACTATTAATAACCCATTGCAATTGCTTGTGTGCCTTGCGCTCTCGCTCAACGGCAGCCTTCCAGTGTTCCCCGAAGGCCCTCCCCGCTCTAACGAAAGCCATAACCTCCGCAGTCGCAGCAGCCAGTTCCCTACGAGCCAGAGCCAAGTCTTTTTCGAATTTTTCAGTAGTCATTCTAACTCTCGGAAGCTATGCCTAAGCGTCCCTGGGCAAAGTTCGTGCATTTGACGGCCATCTCACTACGTAACTCACCTATGAGTTCCGCTACATTTTGCCCTAAAAACATTCCCACTGAGCAGAGCTGACCGTGATCGAGTTGGAGGCTTGCGGTGACCACCGGCAATCCCAATGAAGGAGTGGTCTAGCAGTCCTCCAACGTCCCACCCAACCCAGCTCATCCGCTGCGACTTCTTTGGAACCATTTCTAAGCAAGCTGCAATTACTGCCTGTCGGCAGTTGTAATTCAAGGTCTTGGCGATCGCCGAACCTTCGGCAGTCCATCTTCACGGGCGGCTCACAGCTCGTCGGAATAGTTTGTTTGCGCGCTTGCATGTGGAAGATCACCTGCTTAACTCTGAACCTCTGGTCAGTCAGTGACTAACTGGTCTGCTATTCGCAATATGGCCTACGGGCAGTCGCTCAACCCTCTGCACGTAGTCCAATTTGCTCAAGGAAGAGACATGATGCTGAAAACTGCGATCGTCGAGATTGGTAAGAAGTACAAGGTTTATACCGAGCATTATCTCAATGCCACCGCCGACAAGACCATTATTCTGGTCAACGGCTCGCTGGCAACGACCGCATCTTTTGCCCAAACAGTGCGCTACCTCCGGCCACGCTTCAATGTAGTCCTCTACGATCAGCCCTACGCCGGTCAATCGAAACAACACAACCAGCATGACCAGCCGATCCGCAAGGAAGACGAAGCCGAAATACTGCTGGAGTTGATCGAGCACTTTCGGGCGCAGCATGTGCTGTCCTTTTCCTGGGGCGGCGCGGCGACTTTGTTGGCGCTGGCCCAGCACCCACGACGAATCGAAAAAGCGGTGATCAGTTCATTCGCGGCGCGAATCAATACGCCGATGCGCGATTATCTGGAGAGTGGCCGGCACTTCCTCCAGGCCTGTGATCGGCGCAATGTCGGGCGCTTGATCAACAGCACGATCGGCAAGCATCTGCCGTCGCTGTTCAAGCGTTTCAACGAACGCCATGTCAGCAGCCTGGACGAACACGAATACCGGCAGATGCATTTTCACGTCAATGAGGTGCTGACCCAGGACACTCACTGCTACGTTTCCTGCGCCGATGCCATCGAAGTGCCGCTGCTGTTTATCAACGGCGAACGGGATGAGTACACCTCGGTGGAAGACGCCCGTCTGTTCGCAACTCATTCCCGTCAGGCGCAGTTTCAGACCATCAAGAACGCCGGGCACTTCCTCGATATGGAACACCCGACGGCCTGGAATGACACCCAGCAGGCTTTGCTGGGCTTCCTGCAACCGGTCGCCAAAATCCCGAGCCAGCCCCGCGATCTGGTTTTTGGTAGCAAAGCGTCAGTGATTCCGCCCCTTCAGTCAGCTAACTGGGTGCGGCTTTAACTGACGCAGTAATTCGATCTGATCCGCCGGGACCAAGGTACGCAAGGCTTTATACAGCGCGCGGGTTTCAAGCAGGTTCCAGACACGCAGCATGGTTTCGAGGGCGTCCAGTGGCTTGCTGATGAAGTCTTTGGCGCCCAGGGCCAGCGCGCGCAGGCGGGTATCGCGGGTGGCGTCGGCGGTGAGCACGAGGATTGGCAGGTATTCGCCGGTCGGGATGCGCCGGTTGAGTTGTTCCAGTACGGCAAAGCCGTCGAACTCCGGCATGTGCAGGTCGAGAATTACCAGGTCCGGCTCGAAGCTGTTGAACAGGTCCAGGGTTCGCAGCGGCTGGGTGCTGCTCAGTACATTGGTCAGCCCTTCGCGGACAAGCAACTGCTCCATCAAGTCGAGGTTGGGCCGTTGGTCGTCGATGATCAGAATGCGCAGGTCGGTGTTCACACGGGCTCCGGTAGATGCTGGTCAAGATGGGCGAGGAATGAAGGGATGTTAATCGGCTTGGTCAGCACCGCCGTCGCTCCCGCTTTCAGCAATGCCAGATGCGTGAGGTCGCTGGCATCGGCGGTGATCATCAGCACTGGAATGGCACGGGTGATGGAAGACTGGCGCAAGCGTTGCAGCACATTGAAACCATCCAGATCCGGCAGTGCCACGTCGAGCAATATCAGCTGCGGCGCATGTTGACGGGCCAGGTCCAGACCCATTTGCCCCTGCATGCTTGAGAGCAATTGGATGTGCGGTCGACGTTGCAGCAGGGTTTCGATCAGGGCCAGGCTCGAGAGATTGTCTTCGATGCACAGGACTTTGCCCTGGTAATCGGGAGCGGCGAGGGCGGCCGTGACCGTTGGGTGGCTGATTCGTGCAACCGGTGGCTCGGTGACCGGCTGCAGGCGCACGAAGGGCAACTCCAGGGTGAAGCTTGCGCCGGCACCGGGCTGGCTTTTGACGGTCAGGCTGCCATTCATCATTTCCAGCAGACTCTTGCTCAAAGCCAGGCCCAGGCCGGTGCCTTCGACGTTCGGATCGGTTTCCAGACGCTCGAACGGCTTGAACAGTTGCTCCAGTCGATCGGCCGCAATGCCCTTGCCGGTATCGCAGACCGACACGGCAATTCGCTGTTGATCAACCCTGACTTCGATGTGCACCTGGCCCTGGGGCCGGTTGTATTTGATCGCGTTGGACAACAGGTTAAGCAGCACCTGAACCAGGCGTTGCCGATCGGCGACGATCCCGCTGTCGGCGGCCAGCATCGGCAAATCGACCAGTTGGATGCCGGCGTCGCAGGCCATGGGGGAAACCAGCGTCAGGGCTTCTTGCAGCACCACCGCCAAGGGCACGGCTTCAACGTTCAGTGGCAGGCGCCCGGCTTCGATCTTGGCGATGTCCAGCACCTCGTTGATCAGGGTCAGCAGGTGTTGTCCGGCCCGCAGGATGTGACCTATCTGCGCCCGTTGCCCCTTGGGCGAGTCCATGTCCAGCAGTTGCGCGAAGCCGAGAATGGAGTTGAGCGGGGTACGCAATTCGTGGCTCATGCGCGACAGGAATTCGCTTTTGGCGCGGCTGGCGCGTTCGGCTTCTTCCCGTGCGGTGCTCAGTGCTATCTCGGCCACGCGGCGATCGGTGATGTCGCGGGTGATCTTGGAAAATCCGCGCAGGGCGCCACTGCTGTCGTATTGCGCGGTAATCACTACGCTGGCCCAGAAGCGGCTGCCATCCTTGCGGCAACGCCAGGCCTCTTCCATGTAATGACCATCGCGAGTGGCCTCGCGCAGCGCCATGTCGGGATGCTGCGGGCATTCTTGCGACAGATAAAATACCGAGAAATGCTGGCCGACGATCTCTTGTTCGGTGTAGCCCTTGATCCGTTCGGCGCCCGCATTCCAACTGGTGACGAAGCCCTGTGTGTCGAGGGCGAAAATACCGTAGTCCTTCACGCCGTCGATGATCAATCTCAGGCGCTCTTCGTTGTCGCGCAACGCTCGCTCACGTTCGGCCAGCAACAGCCCGGCTTCGACCAGGCGCGTGCCCAATTGACCAATCTCATCGTTCTCCGGCGGCTGCGGCAGTAACGGCTGACCGAGTGCCAGACGTTGTGCGTTGCCCTGGACCTGTTTGACCCGGGCGACGATGCCCTTGGACAGGAACAGCACCGCGACAATGGCGCCGAACAGTCCGCAGGCCGCGGCCAGCAGGGTGGAGAACAACAAACGTTGTCGAGTGGAGGCGGCGGCAGCGGTGCGCTCGGCCAGAAGCGTGTCTTCAAGGGTACGCATGGCGCTGATGCGTTCGCGCAGTTCGTCGAGAATGTGCTTGTTGTTGATCAGGATGGTGGTAATCGACTCGGGTGTGGCGCTGCGATCGTCAAGCAGTTCAACCAGACCCTCGACCTTGGTCTCGATCAACGGCGTGATCGCTTCCAGATGTTTGCGCACCCGTTCATCGCGAACGTTGCTGTCGAGCCGTCGCAGGGCGGACTCAATCAAGGGTTTGGCCTGCCGATAACCCGGCAGGAAATCCTCACGACGGGTCAGCAGATAACCGCGCACGCTGGCGGCGGCCTCGGCGAGCAGGGTGTGTACGGCCTGAATGTCGCCTTGCACCAGCAGCACCCGGCGCACGTCCTCTTCCGCGCGTGCGGTCTGACGCTCGGTGATGTAGATCAGTACCAGCGAGAGCAACAGGATTACCAATGGAAGGGAAATCACCACGAGGGCTTTGCCACGTAACGGCAGATCGGCCCAGCGTCGAGCGTTTGATACTTTCATTGCTGGCTCACCAGACCCAGGGCGATGCCACGGACGGCAGCCTGGGTTCGGTCGGCGGCGCCGAGTTTGCCGATGACCCGTTCCACGTGGGCCTTGGCCGTCCCCGTTGTGATGCCGAGTTGTTCGCCGATTTCACGGTTACTCATACCGTTGGCCACCAGTCCCAGCACCTGGCGTTCCCGTGGGGTCAAGGTATCCGGGGCGGCACCGCTGGCATTGCGCTCGGTCATGCGCCGCAGCAAGCGGGCGCTGACCGCGCTATTGAGGGCTTCCTCACCCGCGGCGACGCGTTGCAGGGCGTTGATCACTTCATCGCGGCTGGCGTCTTTGAGCAGGTAGCCCACAGCACCGGCATTCATCGCCGCTTCGAGGTGATCCGGGCTGTCGTCCATGGTAAAGATCACCACTTTCAGGGCCGGCAGGCGCTGCTGAAGAATCCGCGCTGCGCCCAGCCCGTTGAGCACGGGCATGCGAATGTCGAGGATGACGATGTCGGGCAACAGGCGCTCGCACGTGTCCACCGCTTCCTGGCCATCGCGGGCCTGGCCGACCACTTCGAATTGCGGATGGCCGGCCAGCAGCGCGACGAAACCGGTTCGGGTGACCTCATGATCGTCCGCCAGAACCAGACGTAAAACTTCAGTCATTGAGCTGTTCCATTGAGGTCGGAGGGTACGGTGGCGCGTAGTTGTGTCCCGCCGTGGGCATGGCTGACGCAAGTGAAATCGCCGCCCAGCAGGCTCGCGCGTTCCTGCATTGCGGCGAGCCCCAAGTGCCGGGCACCGCAGGTATCGAGTCGTTGTTCCATGGCAAAACCTTTGCCGTTGTCGTCCAGCCGTAGCGAGGCTTGTCCTTCGTGCAGCTCCAGCGCCAGGACGACGTGGCTGGCCTGCGCATGTTTGAGGATGTTGTTGATGCCTTCCTGGGCAATCCGGAACAGGGCGATTTCCACCTGGCTGGGCAAACGCGCTTCGCAACGCGCACTCCAGTTCACTTTGATCCCGGCGTCGCGCAGGCGATCCGCTTCTTTGTCGACCGCCTTCAGCAAGCCAAAGTCGTCGAGTACCGTCGGGCGCAGGCCGCTGATCAATTGCCGGCCTTCGCCGACACAATGCTGGGCCAATGCAAGAATCGTCTGTAAGTCTGCGCTGAGTTCGTCGGGCAGTGGCGGGCAGCGGCCGGCAAAACCTTGGAGGCGCTGATGCAGTCCGGCGAGGGTTTGCGCCAGGCCGTCGTGCAGGTCGTATGCCATGCGTTTGCGTTCGTCTTCCTGTGCCCTGAACAGCCTATGGACCAGGTCGGACATGGTGCGTTCGCGCGCGACCAGTGCATCCAGCAACCGCTGGTTTTCCAGGTGCGCGGCCAGCAGGGTGGCGAGCAATTGCAGGGATTCGAGGTCCTCGGTGTCCGGTGCACCGATGCTGACGCTGTTGGCCAGCACCAACGCACCGAAGGCCGCACCATCGCCTCCACGCAACGGTACCCGCAGCACATTGGGCAGGACCGCGCTCGGCTGCTCCTGCCATTGCGGGGTGCGCATCGCGGTATCGGCGAGGTGTTCGAGGCTGCATAAACGATCACGGCTGCCATGACTGGCGGTGGTCCTGACCTGCGCATCCGCGTCCCATTCCAGCAGTAACGCGTGGTCCATCGCGAGGAAGGCGCAGGCCCGTTGCAGCACCCGTTGACGCATGGCTTCGGGGGCCAGTTGTGTCAGTTCCTGGCCAGTATCCACCAGCAACCGCAACCGCGCGGCGCGACTTTGCGATTGCCGATACTGGGTGCGAATGGCCAGGGCGCTACCGGGGTCATGATCAGGGTTTTGCATGGGCGGGTTCTGGCGGGCACGCCCGTTCGGGCTGGGGCGTTATTAAACCTTGTTACCGGGGCAGGGCGCTATCTGCCGAATGGCATAGGCAAATAGCTCCGGTTGGCCGATGGCGGGCGGCGTTCCGAGCGGCACAGTGTGCCCATCGACCACCATTGGAATCGCGCAATGAAATTCAAGACCTCAACCATCGCCCTGTTTTTCGCCCTGACCGTCCCGTTGGCCCAAGCGTTGGAGGCAGTGCCTTACGTTTACAGCAGCGTGGCCGAACAGCCCGCCAATGTGAAGGATCGCGAAATCGCCGGATTGCTCGACCAGTGGAACAGCGCGTTGAAGAGCGGCAATGTGCAGAGCGTGGTCGACCTGTACGCGCCGAACGCGGTGTTGCAGCCGACGGTTTCCAACAAGGTGCGCACCACGCCGGCACAGATCAAGGACTACTTCGATCACTTCATGGCGCTCAAGCCGGTGGGCCAGATCAACTTCCGTGAGATCCGTCCATTAGGCGCCAACGTGGCCATGGACAGCGGCGTCTACACCTTTTTCCTGACCGAGGCCGATGGCAAAACCCGTCAGGTGCAGGCCCGCTACACCTTCGTTTATGAGCAGGTTGGCGGGCAGTGGAAGATTCTCAACCATCACTCTTCGGCGATGCCGCAAGCGCAGGTGCTGCACGCCGGGAAGTAACTACGTCTTCGAGTAACCCGCTTTTCGTAGGAGCCAGGCTTGCCGGCGAAGGCGATCTGAAGGACGCCTTCGCCGGCAAGCCTGGCTCCTACATGTGCTCAGTTCAGCGCCAGGTCGTCCACAGGTTGCTGCCCGCGGGCCTGTGCGGCGCGTTGCAACTGGCTGGCGATCAGGGTGTTTTTCAGCAGATAGGCAATGGTCATCGGCCCGACGCCACCGGGCACCGGGGTGATCGCACGGGCGACGGTGCGGGCGCTGGCATAGTCGACATCGCCCACCAGACGATCGCCGGATTCGCTGACGATGCGGTTGATGCCGACGTCGATCACCACCGCGCCGGGCTTGAGCCAACTGGCGTCAATCAACTCAGGCCGACCCACCGCCGCGACCACGATATCCGCCAGCCGGCACAACGCCGGGGCGTCGACGCTGCGCGAATGCACCACGCTGACCGAGCAGTTGGCCTGCAACAACAAGGTCGCCATCGGTTTGCCGACAATGTTCGAACGGCCGATGACCACCGCGTGCAAGCCGCTCAAGTCATCACCGCAGGTCTCGTGCAGCAGGCGCATGCAGCCACTGGGCGTGCACGGGGTCAGGACCTCCATGCCTTGCACCAGCCCACCGACGTTTTCCCGATGAAAACCGTCCACGTCCTTGATCGGGTCGATGGCATGAATCACCGCCTGCTCATCGATAGAGGCCGGCAAGGGCAGTTGCACCAGGATGCCGGTCACCGAGGCATCGGCGTTGAGTTGCGCAATCAGTTCCAGCACCTGGGCCTGGCTGGCGGTTTCCGGTAGGCGGTATTCAAGGGAGCGGATACCGACTTCCTTGGCGCGCAGCAGTTTGTTGCGTACATAAACGTGGCTGGCCGGGTCGTCGCCGACCAACAGGACCGCCAGGGCGGGATAGATCTGCTGGGCGGCCAGGGCCAGAACCTCTTCCCGGACCTCGTCGAGAACCTGGGCAGAAATGGCTTTGCCGTCGATGTCACGGGCAAATGCGGGGGTGCTGCTGGTCAAAAGAGTCACCGTTGTCTGATTAAAAAGGGGGGCAGTGATCATCAAGGCGTCTTCGCGCGCTGATGATCCATCAGAGACATGCAGGCAAGGGGGCTCAGGCTACCAGTTGAGGGCAGGCGAATGCCACCGCAACACCGGAAGATAAGGCAGGCAGCGCCTACAGGGAGCGCATTTGATCCTCCTTGCGGGTCAAGACCAGACTCAACAGCACCGAAGTCAGAATGATCCCGCCGACAACGGCCAGCGACCATTCAACCGGCATGTGAAGCCACGGCATCAGCGTCATCTTGGCGCCGATGAACACCAGTACGATCGCCAAACCGTATTTGAGCAGGTGGAAGCGGTCAGCCATGTCGGCCAGCAAAAAGTACAGGGCGCGCAGGCCCATGATCGCGAAGATGTTCGAGGTGAATACAATGAACGGATCGGTGGTAATGGCGAAGATCGCCGGGATGCTGTCGACCGCAAACATCAGGTCGCTGGCCTCGATCAGCACCAGCACCAGAAACATCGGCGTCGCCCAGTACCGACTGTTTTGCATTACAAAAAAACGCTCGCCATGAAACTCGTCGGTGACGCGCAGATGGCTGTGTATCCAGCGCAATAAGGGGTTCTTATTGAGGTCAGGCCGCTGATGGGCGAATGCCAGCATCTTGATTCCGGTGATGATCAGGAACACACCGAACGCATACAACAACCACGCGAACTGCGACACCAGCCACACACCGGCGAGAATCATCACCCCACGCATCACGATGGCCCCGAGCACACCGTACAGCAACACTCGACGCTGTAACTCCGCAGGTACGGCGAAGTAGCTGAAAATCATCACGAAGACGAACATGTTGTCGATCGACAGCGACTGTTCGATCAGATAGCCCGTGAGGAATTCGAGGATTTTGCGCTGGGCGATCTCGGGCCCGAACTCGCCATTCAGGTACCACCAGAGCAATCCCGCGAAGGTCAGCGTTAGCACGCACCACGCAATCACCCAGGACGACGCCTCGCGCACCGATACCCGATGCGCCTTGCGCCCGCCGAAAACAAACAGATCCAAAGCCAGCATGGCGATGACGAAGGCAATGAAGGTGACCCACATCCAGAGTTCACCGATGTTCAGGGGTTGCATGTCGTTCTCCCTGTCTGGACTTGTTCTGGAGCCGACAGGGTCATGCTAGCGGGGAGATTGCAGCGAAGAAAAATCGAATATTCTTTACCAATAATTCGTTTTTTACGAAGTGTCGCTGATAATTCTCAGCACGAGCCGAACACCACCGCAACAGTGGCGTTCAGACGGGCCGGGATTAAGTCTCTCAATGCATCTTGCTGTGATCCTGCATGCCGAGCGCCCGAGTCTCGGCGTCAACCTTGATCGTCTCTTTTTCGCCCTTGGCATTTTCCACGGTCAGGGTCAGGGGCACTTTGTCGCCCTCCTTAACCTGAGTCGTCAGGTCCATCAGCATGATGTGGTAGCCATGGGGATCAAAGCTCACCGGTTTGCCGGCCGGCAGCGCGACGGACTCGACCTGGCTCATGCTCATCACATCGTCTTTCATGCTGGATTGGTGAATTTGCACGGTGTTCGCGACCGGCGACTGCACGCTGAGCAGTTTGCTGTCGCTGTCGGCCTGCAGGGTCATGAAGGCACCGGTCGAATGCTGACCGGCCACCGTCGCGCGGACCCAGGCGTCGTTCACCTGGGTTTGGGCGCACACCTGCCAGGCCGTGCCGATCAGGAAAAGGCCCAGGGCCAGCTGTTTAACACGTGGTGCGTAGATCGAAGTCATCAGCAGACCTCCATGACGGTGAGCAGGTCTTCTGCACACTCTTGAGCGGTAAGGGACGCGGACAGCCCTAGGCGCAAAGTGCCTCGGGAGTCGAAAACGAAGCTGGTCGCGGTGTGGGAGAGGGTATAGGTCGAGCCGCTCGGGATCTTTTCAAAGAACACACCGAACTCCTTGGCGGTGGCGGCGGTTTCTTCCAGCGTACCGTACAGCGCCTCGAAACTTGGATCGAAGGCTTTGACGTAGGCGTCGAGCATTTGCGGTGTATCGCGCTCGGGGTCCAGGGTGATGAAGATCACTTGCAGGCGTTCGCCATCGCGGCCCATCAGTTTTTTCGCCTGTGCCGCACGGGCCAGCGTCGTCGGGCAGACCGCCGGACATTGGGTGAAACCGAAAAAAACCATCGGCATCAGGCCCCGATAGCTGCCCAGCATCCGGTACTCGCCCTGGGCGTCCTTGAGTTTGAAGGTACGCCCCATGATTTTGTCGCTGAGGTCCTTGCCGTACTTGAACGACAGCTTGCTGCTGTCATCGCAGCCGGCGAGCAGGCCAAGGCTCAACAGGCTCATGCCTTGCAGGACCGTGCGACGGGTATACAACGTACTCATGGAAAAAAGCATCCTGTGTAGCGACCGGGAATCTACAGTGGCTGATCAATCAGACGAAAAAAAGCGCACGGATGTTAACAAACTGTTGCGCTATGGCGCTCAATCGATGGCCCGCCGGTCATGCGCCAAAAGGTCGCGGCCTCGGGATACCCTACTGGGAACAAACACCAAGAAACCTGTGGCGAGGGAGCTTGCTCCCGCTGGGTCGCGCAGCGGTCCCCAAAAAAAGGATCACTGCACAACCCTGCGTCAGTAACTCACTCACCACAACAGCCCATACCTACTCAGGCGTATTAATGTGATCCAACACCCGGTTCGCGGTGATCTCCGCCACCATGATGCTGTTGGAAATGCCCAGCAGGGCGTGACGCGACTCACCCTCCAGATGATCCACCAACTGATGGACCATCACATCGACCGAGGCCAGTGTCTCGACCAAAAAAACCGCCAGGGTTTCGGTAGTCGCCTCTGGGGCCACGGCAAACAGCTTGCTGGGTTTACGCGCGGTGGCTTTGATGTCGGCATTCGACGGGAAGTGAAAGTCGAGGGCGCGTTCGGCGGCCTCGTTGAGTTTGTTTGAATTGGGTTCGTACGGAGATATCGGATCGGTGTCCGGTGGGTTGGGCGTAACTTTGAACATAAGCTAGTTTCCCTCATTGGGTGCCAACCTCCTGCGACTAAACGAGAGGGAGGCAACTGTGCGCAGGTTAGTCGACCGGGGAATCTAGCAAAGCCGGCGCGCCCGAAGGCGCCCTGCGCACAGCCACCATCGAGCGAAGGCATGGATCTGCCTGACTGATGAGCTTGTGCAACTCTCTAAATATCCAACCGGGCGACTAAACCCGACCACTGATGGGCAGTGGCACGGAAACAATAGAGGCCAGGGGCAAGGCGCACAAGCCGGCGGATTCTGGCGTAAGCGTAGGCAACGGCGCAAGATCTTGTAGCTTTCAGGAAGTAACCTTCAGGGCTTTTAAACACGCGCATTCCGGCAATGTTGCGAATCCCACAGGGATTCGCGCTTAACTGACTGGCATTGCTCAAGCCCAAATAGAACGTAGCTGCATGCACTTTTAAAGAGCCAAGCCTGACACCGTGCACCAGTGCGAAGCGGTTTCCTGAGCTATTCCGTCCTTCAGCTCAAACGTCCGCCCACCCGCTCGCGGGGGCCAGAAGCCTGATCAGACCCGCGTGGGCCGGTGTCTTTATCACATTTTTCCATCGTACAGAGGCCGGTTTTCCAGAACTGAGGAAGTCATACACCGCGGACTGGCACAAAGGCTGCATTGTTCCCCTCAGGTCCATCGAAAACAGATGGGCAGCCCACTCGATCAACGAAGATCGACCGGCCGAGCAGGTCGTGGGCAACATCGGTGGATCCGGCGAAGGCGCCAGGTCGAACACCGCGAAGAACAGGCAAAGACGCCTGAAACCGAGAGGTTTCAGGCGTTTTTTTTTGCTTTTTTTAACCGTGATTGGCTTTGGCTGGGTGCTTACTATGAATTCCAATGTTGCCGCGTTGAACAAACTGCAAACACTGATCGTGATCGGCAATGGCATGGTCGGACATCATTGTGTCGAGCAGCTCATCGAGCGCGGCGCCCTTGACCACTATCGCCTGCATGTCTTCAGCGAAGAGCCGATGCGCGCCTACGACCGGGTGCATTTGTCCGAGTATTTCGGCGGTCGCGATGCCGAGTCGCTGGCCCTGGGCGAAGCCTCTCTGTACCAGACGCCGGGCGTCACTCTGCATTTGGGCGTGCCGGTGCTGGAAATCGACCGTGACCGCCGTCAGGTGATCACCGCGCAAGGTTGCGTCGCTTACGACAAGCTGGTTCTGGCCACCGGGTCTTATCCCTTCGTACCGCCTATTGAAGGTGCGGAAGGTGACTCGCGCTTGGTCTATCGCACTCTGGAAGACCTCGACGCGATTCGTGCCGCTGCGGCCAATGCGCGGCGCGGCGTGGTGGTCGGTGGTGGCCTGCTCGGCCTGGAAGCCGCCAACGCCCTGAAAAGCCTGGGCCTGGAAGCGCATGTGGTGGAATTTGCCCCGCGCCTGATGCCGGTGCAGTTGGACGAGCAGGGTGGCCTGGCGCTGAAGGCGCAAATCGAGCGGCTCGGTGTTGGCGTGCATCTGTCGCGTGGCACGCAGTCGATCAGTGCCGGCGAGCAGTACCGCTACCGGATGAATTTCGCCAATGACGAATTCCTCGAAGCCGATCTGATCGTGTTCTCCGCCGGCATCCGCGCGCAAGACGCGCTGGCCCGCCAATGTGCGCTGGACATCGGTCCGCGTGGCGGCGTGGTGATTGACGATCAGTGCCTGACCAGCGATCCGAATATCTATGCGATTGGCGAGTGCGCCGCCTGGAATGGCAGCCTCTTCGGTCTGGTCGCTCCCGGTTATCAGATGGCCCGTGGCGTCGCGACGCTGCTGTGCAACCAAGTGGCGGAGCCGTTCCAGGGCGCCGACATGTCGACCAAGCTCAAACTGCTCGGCGTTGATGTCGGCTCCATCGGCGATGCTCACGCCCAGACACCGGGTGCGCGCAGTTATCAGTTCATCGATGAAGCGACGGCCAGCTACCGCCGCCTGGTGGTGGATGTTGACAGCAAGCGCGTGCTCGGCGCGGTGTTGGTCGGCGACAACAGCTATTACGACACCCTGCTGCAATACATGCAGAACGGCATTGCCTTGCCGTCGGAACCCGCCAGCCTGATTCTGCCATCGTCCACCGGCGCGCCAACCCTGGGCCCGGGCGCGCTGCCCGAGTCGGCGACCGTTTGCTCGTGCCATAACGTCACCAAGGGCTCGATCTGCTCGGCCATCGACGGTGGCTGCACCGATCTGGGCCTGCTCAAGTCGCAGACCAAGGCTTGCACCGGTTGCGGCGGTTGCGCGGGCCTGCTCAAGCAGGTATTCGAGCATGAGCTGATTGCCCGTGGCGTCAGTGTCGACAAGAGCCTGTGCGAACACTTCGCCTACACCCGTCAGGAGCTTTATGCGCTGGTTCGGGTAGAAGGGGTGATCACTTTCGAAGAGCTGCTGGCCAAACACGGCCGTGGTCACACCGGTTGCGACGTGTGCAAACCGGCGGTGGGCTCGATCCTCGCTTCGTGCTGGAACCAGCCGATCATGGACGCCTCGCTGGTGCCGTTGCAGGACACCAACGACACCTTCATGGCCAACATGCAGAAAAACGGCACTTATTCGGTGGTGCCGCGCATCGCCGGGGGCGAGATCACCGCCGACAAGCTGATTGCGATTGGCGTGGTGGCGAAGAAATACGACCTCTACACCAAAATCACCGGCGGCCAGCGGATCGACCTGTTCGGCGCGCAGTTGCATCAGTTGCCGGACATCTGGTCCGAGCTGATTGAGGCTGGTTTCGAAACCGGGCATGCCTACGGCAAATCGACCCGCACGGTGAAGTCTTGCGTCGGCAGCACTTGGTGCCGTTACGGCGTGCAGGACAGCGTGAAAATGGCCCTGACCCTCGAGGACCGCTACAAAGGCCTGCGCTCGCCGCACAAGCTCAAGTTCGCGGTCTCCGGCTGCACCCGTGAATGTGCCGAGGCGCAGAGCAAAGACGTGGGCGTGATTGCCACCGAGAACGGCTGGAACCTCTACGTGGCCGGTAACGGCGGCATGCGCCCACGCCACGCCGAGCTGTTCGCCACTGACCTGGACGATGAAACCCTGATCCGTTACATCGACCGCTTCCTGATGTTCTACATCCGCACCGCCGACAAATTGCAGCGCACCTCGGTCTGGCGCGAAAGCCTGGAGGGCGGCCTGGATTACCTCAAGGACGTGGTCATCAACGACAGCCTGGGCCTCGGCGCAGAACTCGAAGCGCAGATGCAACTGGTGGTCAACCGCTACGAGTGCGAATGGGCCAACGCCCTCAAAGACCCGGAAAAACTCAAGCGCTTCCGCACCTTCGTCAACGATCAACGCCCGGACCCGGACATCCATTTTGTTCAGGAACGCGGTCAGCGCCGGCCGATCATGGCCGCCGAACTCAACCTTATCCCTGTCACCGAGGAGAATGCCTGATGAGCCAGTCCACTACCCAGCGTGTCGAAGCCCCTGCAACCGCGGCCAATGCCCAGGCCTGGCAGGCGGTGTGCAGCCAGCAGGATCTGGTCAGCAACTCCGGCGTCGTGGTCTGGCTCGACGGCGCGCAGGTGGCGCTGTTCTACCTGCCGCAGGCCGAAGGTCGCACCCTCTACGCCATCGACAACCATGATCCGCAATCCGGCGCGAACGTCATCGGTCGCGGACTGATCGGCAGCCTCAAGGGAGATCTGGTGGTGGCGTCGCCGATCTACAAGCAGCATTTCCGTCTTGAAGACGGCAGTTGCCTGGAGTACCCGGAGCAGCGCCTGCGCGTATGGCCGGTGCGCCTGAACGCCGGCGTCGTGGAAGTCGCGGCGGCTTGATCGCTGCCCTGAACCGTATCGGAGAACGTTGATGAAGACAGCCGCACAGTTGCTCAAACTGAAAGTCGTGCAAAACCAGCAGGTGCACAGCATCGCGCCGGACCAGATGGTCCTCGATGCCCTGAAAATGATGGCCGAGAAGAACGTCGGCGCGTTGCCCGTCATCGAAGACGGGCAGGTGGTCGGCGTCATCAGCGAGCGCGACTATGCGCGCAAAGTGGTGCTACAGGGCCGTTCTTCGGTCGGTACACCGGTGCGCGAGATCATGAGCGCGCCGGTGGTGACCGCCGACAGTCAGCAGAGCATCGAGCGCTGCATGGCGGTCATGACCGACAGTCATTTGCGCCATCTGCCGGTGCTGGAGAACGGTGAACTGATCGGGCTGCTGTCGATTGGCGATCTGGTCAAGGAAGCCATCGTCGAGCAGGCCGATTTGATTCGGCAACTGGAGCACTACATTCGCGGGCACTGAGGACGCTGCGTGGATCGATCACAAGATCAAACGCGACAGGGCATACCGCAGGTCGTAAAAACCGGCTCAAATGGAAATAAGCCTAAGTAACTGGTTGGAACAGTCGATAACCCCAAGAGCAAAGCAAGTCAGCCGACCATGCAGATGCCGCCAGGGGAATTATCAAATGTCCATAAAGTTGCGTTTGTTTTTGTTGATCGGCACCAGTTTGCTCACCGCCCTGATCGTGAGCCTGGTCAGCTATCTGGGCAATACCCGGATGGCCGAAGCGGTGAGTGACAACGAGGTCAGCATGACCGCGCTGCGCAACCACCTCGAAGCCGACATGATGCACGATGCGCTACGTGCCGATGTGCTGTCGGCGATGCTGGTCGGGTTGGGCAAAAGCACCAGCAGCAAGGCTGAGGTGCGCAGCTCCCTCGAAGAACATGCGGCGCATTTTCGCGAGATGCTCGGTGACAACCTCAAGCTGCCGGTCAACGACACCCTCAAGGCAGCGTTGGACAAGATCAAGCCTAGCCTCGATACGTACATCAGTACCGCCGAACGCATTGTCGGCCTGGCGCTGGAAAATCCGGATACCGCACAGCAGCAACTCGGCATGTTCAATACCGCGTTCAGCCAACTGGAAGACCAGATGGCCGCCCTCAGCGAGTTGATCGAAACCAACACTCAACAGACCAGCGCAGGCACTGCGCAAGCCATCAGCAGTGCCAACTTCACCCTCGGCACCGTCCTCATCGCCAGTTTGTTACTGCTGCTCGCCCAGGGGCGCTGGGTGATCCTGAGCATCATGGGGCCGTTGCAGATCGCCAGTCGCATTGCCCAGAGCATCGCCCATGGCAACCTGAGCGATCCTATTGTCGAACCCACCCGCACGGACGAAGCCAGCACCTTGATTCGCAGCCTGGCGACCATGCAGCGCGATCTGCGCGGGATGATCGAGGTGGTTCGCAGCAATGCCCATGGCGTCAGTGGCATGAGCCAGCAGTTGAGCAGCGGCTGCCATAAGGTCGCGGGCAGCAGCCAGCAGCAAAGCGTCGCCGCCAGCACCATGGCCGCGGCGGCCAGCGAAATGACCGCGAGCATCGAGGAAATCACCCGGCATGCCGAGCGTGCACTGAACATGGCCAACCAGGCCGAGGAACTGGCCAAGGATGGCGGTCGCGTGATTCATCAGGTGGTCAGCGACATGGACGGTATTGCGCGTTCGGCCCAGCAGTCGGCCCAGGTAATCCGCACACTGGACAAGGAGTCCGAGGGGATTTTCAGCATCATTCAGGTGATCAAGGGCATCGCCGATCAAACCAACCTGTTGGCGCTTAACGCCGCCATCGAGGCCGCTCGCGCCGGTGAGCAGGGCCGTGGTTTTGCCGTGGTGGCCGATGAGGTGCGCAGCCTGGCGGGCCGCACCAGCGCCTCCACCCAGGAAATCGCCACCATGGTCGCGCGCATCCAGCAAAGCACCCGTGAGGCGGTCACCAGCATGGAGGCGGGCGTCGCACAGGTCGACAAAGGCATGGCGGTGACCGCCGATGTCGAGCGCGCCATCCGCGAAATCCTCCAGGCCACGCTCAGCACCACTGAACTGGTCAATGACATCAGCCGCACAATCGGTGAACAGAGCCTGGCCAGTAACGAAATCGCCCATCAGGTGGAAATGATTGCCGGCATGTCCGAAGGCAACAGCAAGGTTATCAACCAGACCGCCTCGACCACCGATGAGCTGTCTACATTGGCGGGCCAGCTCTCGCAATCGGTGGATCGGTTTCGTCTTTGAGGCATCGGCTGGCCCTGTTCCGGGGCCAGTCAGCTCATCCAGTTGCCGCCATCGACGTTATAGGTCTGCGCCACGATGTAATCGCTCTCGGCCGATGCCAAAAAGATCGCCATACCGACCAGATCATCCGCCGTGCCCATGCGTCCATAGGGTACTTCCTGACCCGCCAGCCTTTTCTTTTCCCCGAGCGGCCGGTTTTCATATTTGGCGAACAGCGCGTCGACACCATCCCAATGCTCACCGTCCACCACGCCCGGCGCGATGGCGTTCACGTTGATGTGATGGGGGATGAGATTGAGGCCGGCCGATTGCGTGAGGCTGATCACCGCCGCTTTGGTCGCGCAATACACCGCGACAAGCGCTTCACCGCGTCGACCGGCCTGACTGGCCATATTGATGATTTTGCCGCCATGGCCCTGACGGATCATCTGCTTGGCCGCGGCCTGTAGCGTGAACAGGGTGCCGGACACGTTGATCGAGAACAGCCGTTCGTAGCTGTCGCGAGAAATCTCGGTAATCGGCGCGAGATCAAACAGGGCCGCGTTGTTGATCAGGATATCGAGCTTGCCTGTGGTCGCGATGACCGCCGCGATGGCACCGTCGATGGATTGCTGATCAGTCACGTTCATCTCGACCGCATAGGCATTCGGCCCCAGCTCGGCCGCGGTGGCTTGCGCGCGTTCCAGGTTGATGTCTGCGATCGCGACCGTGGCGCCTTCGCGGATATAGGCTTGCGCGAACGATCTCCCGATGCCTCTGGCAGAACCGGTGATAAGGGCGCTTTTTTCTTCCAGACGTTTCATTTTTTCCATCCAATCGTAAGAACTATAGAGACGCCCCCATCGAGGGCACCAAAAGCGGTCGTCAATCTGCGAAGCCCCCCTGTAGGAGCGAGGCTTGCCCGCGAAGAACGATGACGCGTAATACCTGAAAAACCGCGGCGCATTCTTCGCGGGCAAGCC